>JABEVK010000021.1 GCA_013044245.1 Spirochaetales bacterium
CCCACCCGTTCCCATCCCGAACACGGAAGTTAAGCTCTCCCGCGCCGATGATACTGCTATCGCGGGAAAGTAGGTCGTCGCCAGGCTCTTTTTTTTGCTCTTCTTTGCTATAGTACTTCTGTGAAGTCGTTATTCATCTTTTTTATTGTTGTATTGGTCGCGGCGTTTTTGGTTTCTGCCGGCTTAAGTATTTCTTTTTTGGTAGGGGCTAATCCGGCCCTGAATTTTCCTCAATCCAACCATATCGAAACAGAGGTAAGTGCCCCTTATCTCGCCGTACTGCTGCCCGATTCTCGTGAAGCGTTTATGCGAGAACTCCTTGAGGGCATTCAGGTTCAGGCTAATGAGGACCATGTCGAAATGGAGGTCGCAACCTACGGACTTTCGGAAGGCAGTGCTGTGGCCAACATGGAACGCCTGACTTTGGCCCGGGTAGCGGGCATCTTACTTTTGCCCCCCGAAGATCCTCGTATTTTGAAAGCCATTGATCAAGCCGAGGCGCATGGCGTTCCGGTCGTCCTCTTAGATCGGGATTTTCCGCAATCACGGCGTCGGGCGTTTGTTGGCCCGAGTCCCTATCAAGAGGGCAGTGAAATGGCGAGGTTGATCGAGAAGTTGGGCTTAAACGACCTTCATGTCGGTGTTTTGTTGAGTCAGGTCGATCAAAAACGGCAAACTGTCTCATCAAGCTTGTTGGTGAATGGCATAGCCGAAGGTTTAGGTAAGCCGAGCCTTGCTTTAGATATGGATGAGCGGATTTCGCCCCCGGGCAGGTTTGCCGGTGAAGAACTGGTTTGGCAACTGTTTTATTCCGACCCCCGCTTAAATGTTTTAGTGACAACAACGGCTAAAGATTCGCTAAGCGCCTTACAAGCGGTCACCGAAGCCAATAAATTAGGTACCGTAAACCTGATCGCTGTCGGCGAGGACCATGAACTAAAAAAGGCCCTTCGTCAGGGTATCCTAAAAGGCTTAATTCTTCGTGACCCCGTGGGCTGGGGAAAAACCGCCGTAAAAACTCTCGTGGCCATAATTCACGGAGAAAGTGTTTCCTCCTATATCAGTCTACCCGTCAAGGGCTACACCAGTGGAGACGATCTACCATGAATCGGGTTCTTCTGTGGTTTAGCTCAATTCGACGGCGGGTTCTGTTATTTTCGCTGGGAACGGTAATCTTGCTTGGCCTGGTGAGCTTCTATAGCCAATTCAACGCTCAAGGTATGCTTCGAGGCGTTTGGGAAGTCTACGAAGGACAAAAACTACTCTTGAATATCGACGCCTATATTCGTGAAAGTTCCGACGCTGTTGAATCGTATTTGGCCTTTCGGGGTAGTGACGCTCTTTTGCGGTATAGCCGCATTGCTGAAAAGTTACGCTCCGCTCTGGCTGTCGAAATTAAGGTTCCATCGGTATCGGCGGTCAGCCAGGGAATGCGCCGTAACCTTTTAGGGTTGGGCGAAGAGTTTCTTTACGCTTGTCAAAAAGCTATTCATGCGAAACGCGGCCGCGAAGAAGAACAGTATTCTACCGAGTACGAGCGCAGTCAGACGATCGCCGGGTTTTTGATTCAAGAAGTCGATCAACTCTCCCTCGAAGAATTTCGTACCAACTTGTTTCAAGCAAGCCGGGCCTATCGGCTATTAGGCATTCTACAGTTGACCAACGCCATCATGTTGGCAGCCCTACTGGGCTTGGCCATCCTGCTAAGTTTCTGGTTTGCCACTATGCTCACCAAGCCCCTAGACAGCCTCGCCAAAGCCTCGGCTGAAATAGCCCGGGGGAATTATCTGGTAGAATTGCCACCTTCGGGGACGGATGAAACTGAACGTCTGACTGAGGCCTTTCATAAAATGAGGCTTTCAATTATCAGAAGTATCGAAGATATTCGCCATACGTCCGAAGTTGAAACCGAAAACCTGCGCATGAAAGCTCTTTTGCGAAATGCCGAGTATCAGGCCTTGCAAGCTCAGATTAATCCGCACTTCTTATTTAACACCTTGAACGCCGCTGGTCAGCTGGCCATGATGGAAGAAGCCCCACAGACCGAGATGTTTTTGCAGAACTTGGCGCGGCTAATGCGGCATAACATTCGCAAGCTGGACCAACCGGTTTCTTTGGTTGAAGAGCTCGACAGCTTGGCGAACTATATTTATGTGGTGCGTATTCGTTTTGGTAGTCGTATCAGGTTTATCCTTAAAGGTTTTTCTCATGCCGCCAATGTCTTAATGCCCCCTATGACACTTCAACCTTTGGTCGAAAACGCGATTTTGCACGGGTTAAAAGATCGAGAGGAGGGTGGTACGGTTACCGTCGAGGTTCTTGCTCCCGACGCCAATGGCTTTCATTTGATCATTTCGGATGACGGTGAAGGGATGGAGAGTGAGGTTTTACAGCGCTATCTCGACGATGATGAAGGAGGAATGACCCTGGGCGGGCAGTCTACCGGCATCGGTCTGGGAAACGTCATTCACCGGTTGAGGCTTTTTTATGGGCAAAAGGATGTGATTCGTATCGAAAGTCAAAAAGGCTACGGAACACAAATTCATATTATACTTCCCCCAGGGGCGGAGCGGGAAAGTGGATAAAGTACTCATTGTCGATGATGAACAGCCGGTGGTTGACGGTCTGAGTTACCTCATTGCCAAGCATTTTGATGATATTGCCTGTTCGATCGCACGGACAGGTCGTGAAGCGATCGAGATGGTTCGGTTGCATCATCCCGATATTGTTTTGATGGATATCCGAATGCCGGGAATTTCGGGGATTGACGCGATTCGCGAGTTGAAGCAGGTGAGCCCTCAAACCGTCTATATCGTTGTGACGGCCTATGAACGTTTTGAAATTGCCAAAGAAGCGGTTGGGCTGGGGGTTTTTGATTACCTTCTTAAGCCCTTGTCACGCGAAGCTTTGGTCGATGTCCTGAACCGGGCTAGGCACCTTGTTTCGGAAAGGCGCCACCAGCAGTTCCGCGAAATCAGCACCAAAGACTGGAAGGACGAGGCGGAAGTCTTTTTAGAGCAAACCTTGTTGTTCCACTTGGCCGCCCGGCCTGAAAACCTCGAAATCGACCATCTCTTGAAACTGCTTAACCTCGAAGCCGAAAAGGGTTGTGTTGTTTGGTATGAATGGCAAAAAGATTCTCTTTCGGGCAAGACCGAGTTCGAGCAGTGGCGCAGTCTCGTCAAATTCAAACTCAAGTGTGCCGTGGGGCCCTGGAAAGACGGGAGGTTTGCCGTTTTTCTTCCTGTGGTTGCAGATTCGCATCCTTGGGAAAAGTTGCCCTTACCCCCCGACAATGTTCTTTGGCGCGCTTTTGTCGGAACAGTCGAACCGTTAGAACGCTTTTCGTACTCGTGTGGCGAAGCTCTTTGGGCTTTAGGAACAGCAGAATGGGGCCGTCTGAACCTTAAAGCAAAAGACCCTGCAGGTCCGCCATCGTATCCGTACGAGCTGGAACAAGAGTTGCTTAAAAGTATCAGCCGTGGCGACGTGGAGCAGACAGCACCCTTGGCTACCGCCTATGTGCAGGCTCTAGCCGGACAGAACAGGTCTGAGTCTGAAGTGATAACTGCTATGGTCGATTTTCTTGCTGTTTTGGCTTTTACCCGAGCGCAAGAAGGTGTTGAAATTCCCCGGGAAGAGCTAAAGCACTTCCGCGATGCGTTGCCCACCGAGCCGAGTGTCACCGAGGCCTTTATTCAATTTATTTTAAGGTGGACGTACCGCGCCCATAAAGGGGGCGATGGTTCCCCGATTGTCGAAAAAACGATGGAATTCCTTCGTGAAAATTTTCAAAAACCAATTTCGTTAGATGACGCCGCTCGGTATGTAGGGGTGCATCCCCAATACCTTAGCCGGACGTTTTCGCACGAAAGAGGCCAAAACTTTGTGGATGTTTTAACGCGGCTTCGTATGGCAAAAGCCCGAGAGATGCTTCGCGAAGGGCGAAGTGTCAAAGAAACCTCGGCACAACTTGGTTATGCGGACCCGGGATATTTTTCTCGGCTGTTTAAAAAATGGGAAGGTCTTTCACCGGGCGATTTTGCCCAAGGAAAGCGGGAGAAACTATGAGACGTGTTCAATCTTGGCGAAAGGCTGGGACCTTCACCCTGCTTTCACTCTGGGGAGTTCTGATACTCCTGACAGGTTGTACCGTGGGTGCGAAAAGTCCCCCACCGGAGCACAAACCGATCAAGATAGGTCTGTCGATGGACAGCTTTGTGGTCGAGCGCTGGATTCGCGATCGGGATATTTTTGTATCAACAGCTGAAGCCCTGGGTGCTCAGGTTATCGTTCAAGTTGCTAATGAAGACCCCGAAGTTCAAAGTCAGCAAATTGTGGACTTAAAGAACCAAGGAATCGACGTGCTCGTGGTGGTGGCCAACAATGGCAAGCTCTTGGGGCCGGTCGTGAGGCAAGTTCACGATAGCGGCATTCCTGTAATCTCATACGATCGCTTGGTGCTCAACGGCAAATGTGATTTGTACATTTCGTACGACAATGTCAAAAGTGGCGAACTTATGGCGCAATACTTGGTCCGTCGGTTAAAACACAAAAAGATGATGCGGTTTGTGATCGTCAACGGGGCGCGTAGTGACAACAATAGCACGTTGATGAATCAAGGCTACCATCGCGTGCTGGACCCGTTGGTCAAAGAAGGGCGGGCGAAAATCCTCGATGAAATTTGGTTGAAAGATTGGAGTTCTGATGAAGCGGAAAGTGCTTTTAGTAAGGCTATTCCTAGCTTGGGGAATTTTGACGGGGTGATTGCTGCCGACGATTTAATTGCAGAACCCATTATTCGTGTGTTGGCTCAGCGGAGGATGCTGGATCATGTCCTGGTCACCGGGATGGATGCCGATTTGTTGGCGTGTCAGCATATTGTCCAAGGAACCCAGGCGATGACGGTGTACAAACCGATTGCTCCGCTAGCACAGAAAGCGGCGAAATATGCGATTATGTTGGCTAAACATGAGCCTTTGAACATAACGCAATTTATCAGCGATGGAACCTACCAAATTCCCTATGTCAAGCTAGAGCCAATCCCCGTGGATGCTCACAATATGATGTCAGTGATTGTTCGTGATGGCTTTCATCGCAAGGATGAAATCTACCGCAGAATGTAAAAGAAGCTTCGTCATGGATAATCTTGATGTCAAAAAATGTATGAAGTTTTTGTCATTTTACGGACGGTGAGTGAAAAAAGTACACAAGATCGCAAAAGGTTCAGCGTTTCCAAACACAAAATCAGGGGTAGCATGAACTGTCGGAGGTTTAATCCGACAAATTCTATCCTTTCCCTTGGAGGAAACATGAAAAAGATTGTTTCTTTTTCGATCGCCGCCGCCGCTTTGGCTGCACTGGCTTTGACGAGTTGCGCTCCTCAAGCCCCTGCCGGCCCCAAGAAGCTGGTGATTGGTGCTTCACTCCCCACACAGCGCGAAGCTGTCTGGGTTAAGGGCCGCCAGGCCATGGAAAAAGCCGCTGAAGCGGCTGGAGTTATTCTTAAGGTTCAGTCCGCTGATGCCGATGCCGCTCAGCAGGCTACCCAAGTTGACTCTCTGCTCAGCCAGGGCATCCAGGCCCTGATTCTGGCTCCTGCCGATGCTACCACCGCTGCTGCGATGGCTAACAAGGCTGCTGCTCAGAAGGTGCCGGTTATTTCTTATGACCGCTTGATTCTGGACACCCCGAACATTGCCCTCTACGTTTCTTTTGACAACGTGAAAGTTGGTGAGATGCAGGGTGAATGGCTGACCAAAGCCGTTCCGAAAGGAAACTACCTGATTATGTCAGGCGACCCCGGCGACAACAATGCCAAGCTTTTCAAGCAAGGTGCGATGAACGTGATCGAGCCTCTCGTCAAGAAAGGTGATATCAAGATCGTCGGCGACCAAGCTGTTGCTAACTGGCTGCCCTCGAACGCTTTGACCATTGTTGAACAAGCTCTGACCGCCAACAAGAACAAGATCAACGCCATCCTGGCTCCCAACGATGGTACCGCTGGTGGTGCTATTCAGGCTCTTAACGCTCAAAAGCTCGCTGGCAAAGTGGCCGTTACCGGTCAGGATGCTGAAGTTGCTGGTCTGCAGAGAATCCTTGACGGAACTCAAGGCATGACTGTGTTCAAGGATAACCGCAAAGAAGCTGAAGCTTCTGTTGCCGCGGCTGTTGCTCTGGCTCAGGGCCAACCTGTGTCCGCCATCACCTTTGACGGTGTTTCGGCCAACCAGACTGTCAACAACGGTAACATTGATGTCCCCGCATTACTTCTGAATCCTGAAGTCATCACCAAGGCTAACGTCATGGATGTTGTGAACAGCGGATACGTCAAGGCTTCTGACTTGAAAATGACCAAATAAGGTTGTTGCCGGAAGAATTTCCGACAATTTAACGTCGTGAAAGCGGCGGCTTCGGTCGCCGCTTTTTTGTAGCCGGAGGTTTCCTCCGTCGCACGAACGAGGGGTATATGAGCGAATTCGTATTCGAAATGGATAATATTTCCAAGGAGTTCCCCGGTGTAAAAGCCCTCGACAACGTCAGCTTCCGCGTCAAAAAGGGGGAAATCCACGCTCTGGTTGGAGAGAACGGGGCGGGTAAATCCACTTTGATGAAAGTGTTGAGTGGTGTTCACCCTTTTGGGAGCTACACGGGGCATATTCGCGTCAAGGGTGAGGAAGTCCAATTCCGAAATATCCGTGACAGCGAGCATCATGGGATCGTGGTGATTTATCAGGAGCTAGCCTTGGTGAGGCTTCTGAACATTATGGAAAACCTTTTTTTAGGTAACGAAGTGTCGAAAAATGGCATCATCAACTGGAATGAAGCCTTTATCCGCACCCAGAAATACCTCAAAGAAGTGGGCCTGGATGTTTCGCCGGAAACAAGATTAATCAACCTCGGTGTTGGTCAGCAACAGCTGGTCGAAATTGCCAAAGCGCTTTCGAAAAACGCCGAAATTTTGGTTCTTGATGAACCGACTGCGGCTTTAAACGAAGAAGATAGTAAAAATCTTCTTAAGATTCTGCGTGAACTCAAGAGCAAAGGGGTCACCTGCATCTACATCTCTCATAAGCTGGAAGAGGTTTTGGAAATTGCTGATTCGATTACGGTTTTGCGGGATGGGCATTCGATCCATTCTCAAGGCGTCCAGGATGACGGCGGCATGACCGAAGAAAAGATGATCAACTTTATGGTCGGAAGAAAGCTGACCAGTCGCTTCCCCCGTAAGGAGCACAAAGCTGGTGAGGTGGTGATGGAGGTGAAAAACTGGACGGTTTATCACCCCGAGCTGGTTGAAAAGAAAGTCATCGACAACGTGAGTTTTCAGATTCGCAAAGGAGAAATCCTGGGAATCGCAGGTTTAATGGGGGCGGGCCGAACCGAGCTGTTTCTGAGTTTGTTTGGCAAGAGCTACGGTCGGGAAATTTCTGGCGAGATTTTTATCGACGGAAAAAAACAAACGTTTCATTCCCCCCGTGATGCTATTCGTGCTGGTTTTACCTACCTTTCCGAAGACCGGAAAGAAAAAGGTCTTGTCTTAGGTATGGACATTTTGTCCAACACTACCCTGTCAAGTTTAGAGAAGGTTTCAGATCATGGGGTCATGGAAACTTTTGATAAACAAGTCGTTAAGGCTGGTGTGATCAATTACCTCAAAGAAGTCAGAATCACCAACCATTATGTGAAACAGCTTCAAATTAAGACCCCCTCAATAGAACAGAAAGTAAAAAATCTCTCGGGCGGAAACCAACAAAAAGTAGTCATCGGAAAGTGGCTCATGACGGAGCCTAAGATTCTCGTGTTGGATGAACCAACTCGGGGAATCGACGTTGGCGCCAAATTTGAGATCTACAACCTCATGAATGAATTGATTGACAATGGGGTGTCCATTGTCCTGATCAGTTCAGAATTACCGGAAGTCTTGGGTATGAGCGATCGGGTATTGGTGATCCATCAAGGCAGAATAACCGGTGATTTGCCGTGGCAGGAAGCCACGCAGGAAAAATGCATGTATTACGCCACGGGAGGTAAGTAAGAATGGAAACCCGAACTAAGAGCATGAAGCAGATTATTCTATCTGGCTTTAAAACCAATATTAACCAGTATGCGATGTTCATCGCCCTGATTGTGGTTTGGTTGATTTTTCAGGTACTTTCGGGGGGCGAATTTATCACCCCGAGAAACCTTTCCAACTTGTTGGGACAGAACGTTTATATTGCCATCCTTGCTGTAGGCATGGTGCTCATCATGGTGGCAGGACACATAGACCTGTCGGTTGGGTGGTTAGGTGGTACCGCTGGTGCTGTTGCGGCTATGGCTTGGTCGGGCTGGCACTGGAATATCTGGGCAGCTATTGCCTTAGCGCTCTCTGTTGGTGTGTTAACGGGCCTGTGGCAAGGCTTTTGGGTGGCCTACCGAGGTGTGCCCGCCTTTATTGTTACCTTGGGCTCGTTCTTGATGTTCCACGGTTTCATCCTTTTGGCCGTTCACAACGGTCAGACGGTTCCTGTTCAGTCGGGCATTATTTATCAGTTTGGCTCGGGCTTTTTGCCCCAGTTGTTCCTTAAAGGGACGGTGGGTAAAGACGTACCCTTCCACGACCTATCGTTGATGCTAGGAGTGCTAGCCATCGTTCTTTACTGGGTGTTTGAGTTCCGCAGTCGAGGCAACCGCATCAAGTTCGGTTTTGATGTTTTGCCCTGGTCGCTTCAGTTGGGCAAAATTGTTTTGGTGTCGATTTTGATTGCCGGCGTTTTTGCGATTCAAACCTTCTATGTGGGAATGTCTTACGCCTTTTTGTTCTTGATCTTGTTGGCTCTGTTGTTTGTTTTCATCACAACAAAAACGGTGTTTGGACGGCACATTTATGCCATTGGTGGTAATAAAGAAGCCGCCAAGCTTTCGGGTATCAATATTCGCTCCCGAACGATGTGGGTGTTCATTATTATGGGAACCCTAGCCGCGGTTGCGGGGTTAGTCTTTACCGGACGTATGGCGAGTGCCTCACCGGCCGCCGGTAACCTTTGGGAATTGGATACCATCGCTGCCGTTGTCGTGGGTGGTACCTCGACACTAGGTGGTGAAGGAACAATCATTGGTGCCATTATTGGTGCCTTGTTCATGGGTTCGCTCAACAACGGTATGTACCTGTTGAACTGGGATATTCAGTACCAGTACATCATTAAAGGTGTCATTCTTACCGTCGCTGTGTGGTTCGATATTACGTCAAAGAAGCGCCGCTAAAACACAAGGGAGGATCCTTAGGGGTCCTCCTTTGAGGGAGATAAGGGCAAATGTTGCATGCGGCGGAAATCTCTAAAGTCCGAAATAATACGGCTGTTTTACGCAAAGTCTCTGTTGCCATAGAACCAGGAAAAGTGACTGGGGTGTTGAGCCTCGACAAGTCAGAAACCTCCGCTTTGTTGGATATTCTGGCGGGTTTGGACCATGCTGATTCGGGACAAATTACTTTAAACCAACAGCTTTTGCCCGAAGGCCGCCAGGGCTGGGGCAATCAAGGAATTCAGCTCATACCGGGGAGCGGAAGGTTGTTTCCCAATTTGAGCATATTAGACAACCTGCTGGTGGGGATGGGCCGCAAGAAAAAGGTGGTTCACCAGGATCGTATGATCCAGAGCGTGCGGCCCACGGTTGAATATTTTGGTCTCAAGCGCTCTTTGGATACCCCCGTTGCCCAGCTTTCTGTGGCGGAACGTCAGCTTTTAGCGGTGATTCTCTTCTTTTTACAAGAGGCCAATTACCTCTTAATGCGGGATTGTTTGACGTCGGTTTCGTTAGAGCAATATAAAAAGTTTCAAGAACGGTTAAATGACTTAAAAGAAAACGGCAAAGGTATACTCCTGGTACCCGAAGCCCCAGCTCAGCTTTTTGAGTTGTGCGATGATGTCATCCTGTTACGGCGCGGCAGGGTGATCTATTCAGGCAAGGTTACCGAGATTGATATTGAAGAAGCCCACAATATCCTGAACAACTCAGAATACATGATCCGTCAGGCCATCGAGAACAAAGCCAATCAGTTTCGCAATAACATCATGCGTCCAGAAATTCTGTTTGAACGTTCTCTGAAAGTCGTCGGAAACTTCTGCGGGCTACCCAACGCGTTTATCCTTTTTCACGAGGAAAACGGCGAGGCTGGGGTGCGATTTTCGAAATATTGGAACAAAACAACGAAATACGGATTAGAGAAAAACGCCTCAAAAATCCTTGCGGCGCTTCCGTTTGAAAAACACTTAGGCGTTCTCAATCTTTCCGAAGACAAGTTCCTTTGGTACGCTCTTAGCACTACGGCTGGTCAGCTTGTCATTCTGGCCGTAGAAGCCGACGAACATCCTGGGTTTCCTTTTCGCGAAATTCGAAAAGAAATGGCATCGACGTTGGCCGCACTGCGTGAAAAGCTGCTCCAAGAAAAATTGGCTCGAGAGTTGGAACTAAAGTCCTTTCGTCTTGCCCAAGAGATGGACATCGCCCGGAATATTCAAAGCTCCATCCTTCCTAAAAACCCCTTTTTGCCGGGCTACGAGATCGCGGCCCACATGGAAACAGCCACCGAAGTTGGGGGTGACTCTTATGATGTGTTCAATTCTCCCTTGGGAAATTTTATCAGTATCGGCGATGTGTCCGGCCACGGTTTGCCGTCGGGAATAATGGCCTTAATCGAGATGTCGGCGCTTCATGGAATCATTCAAAGCCATCTAGCCTTTGGTTCGTCGCCTCAACCCGACAAAATCTACGATATGGTGAACCGTGTGTTGTGTGAGATCAACCGTGACCGTATCGGCAGTGATAAGTTTATGACCAAACTGTTACTCATCGAAAAAGAGGGGCGCTTCTTTCATGCCGGTACCCATGAAATTGGCTTGTACTATGACAGCAAACAAGATGCGATCATAGAACTTGCAGAAATGATCGACAAAACGGCCTTCTTAGGGTTGTCGGAGCTGGTGGATTCTTCCCCTTCACTGGGGTCCTTTACGATGGCTGAAGGGGATTTTTTGCTCCTTTATACCGACGGACTCATCGAGGCCAAAGATGCACGTTCCGAACAATTTGGGCTTGAACGGGCGAAACAATGGCTGAAACAAAATTGTCACCAGGAGCCAGAGTCGATTTTAACCTCACTGCGTAATGAGCTGTACCGGTTTGCGCAAGAGGGCGATGTTCGCGTCCACGAAGGGCATTTAGCCGATGATTTGACCATGCTTCTGATTAAAAGGAAACACGCATGAAACAGTTTCGAGTTGGTCTTGTTGGGTTTGGTTCGTCAGCCAAGACCTTTCACTTACCCCTGTTAAAAGCTTTAAACCAGGATTTTTCAATCACTGCCGTGGTAGACCGCAAGGGTGAAGATTCCCGAAGGCTTGTACCCGAAGCTAGTATTTTTCCCTCCTGGGAAACTCTGGTGGAATCACCACTTATCGATGTTGCGGTTATCTGTCTCCCGAACGGACTTCATGCGGAGGTGGCTACGCGATTTTTGAAAGCAGGCAAACACGTTATTGTTGAAAAGCCCATGGCTAACACAACCCATGAAACCGAGGCACTGATCCGGCAAGCCGTAGCATCAAGTCGACTCTTGTCGGTGTTCCAAAGCCGCAGACTCGACGGAGATTATTTAACAGTGGCAGACTTGGTGCATTCGGAGGCGTTGGGCAGGTTGGTTCATGTCGAGGTTCGCTATGATCGCTGGTCGAATACCCTACGTAAAAAAGCTTGGAAGGAAACCGGTCAAGAAGGGGATAGCCTGCTCGAAGATCTGGGCAGCCATCTGCTTGATCAGGCGTTGCACCTGTTTGGAAAGCCTCGGGCGCTCTCTTGTAGGCTAGGTGTTCAGCGAGATGGAAGTGCCGTGGTGGACGCGTTTCGAATCAGCCTCGACTACTCGGGGTTGTGGGTCGATTTGTCGTCCAGCATGGTAGTTCGCCGCAGTCCCTTTCATTGGGCATTGCAGGGAACAAAGGGGACCTTTCTCAAGTCCGGAATGGACCCTCAAGAAGAACAATTACAAAAACGTCTGAACCCTCTGAACGAAGGTTTTGGCGCAGAACCTGAACAACTTTGGGGTGTTGTCACCGACGGGGAAGGAAACTCGCACTCCCTTCCCACGCAAAGAGGACGTTACCTAGGGTTTTACCAGAATTTTGCCAAAGCTTTAAGAAATGAAGAACCTCTAGCCTTTACCGCGCAAGAAGGGCACGAAGTTGTCCATCTATTAGAAGCCTGTCGGCGAAGTGCTCGTGAGGGTCAGGTTGTCACGCTTTAAGAGCTTCTAACTCACGGGCGGTAGCTTCCCAGCGAGTTTGCGTTTCGGCGTGCTGACGTTCCAAGCCCTCTCGTTCCTGCTGAAAACGGCGCATCAGGGCTCCATCTTTGTAGTTTTGAGGGTCAGACATTTGCTCAAGGTTCTGTTTCAGTTGAGTCTCGAGTTCGTCTAACTGCGTTAAAAGAGCATCTTCTTCTCGTTGAAGTCGACGTTCTTGCGCTTGGCGCTTTTTGACTTCATCCCGCGAAAGTTGAGATTCTGTTTTAACGGGGGCTCCACCTGGAGAGAGTACCGTGACGCGTTCTTCGAGTCTGCGAGCAAAATCTTGCCAACCACCCCAATGCCTTGTCGGGGTGTCGGTGGCAAGTTCGAGGACTTGGTCGACGAGGTGTGACAAAAAGTATTTGTCATGCGAGACCACAAAAATGGTTCCTTCGTAGGATTTTAACGCGTCCAAGAGAACATCTTTCGAGGCTAAATCGAGGTGGTTGGTCGGCTCATCCAAAAGTAAAACATTGGAGGGCTGAATCAGCATCTTAACCAAAGTGAGGCGATTTTTTTCACCACCGCTCAAAACGGCAGTCTTTTTTTCGACGTCGTCACCTGGAAAAAGAAAAGCCCCTAGTAAATCACGAAGACGAGGAAACATATCGGTGGGGGCGTCAGTTTCGAGTTCTTCGAGTACCGTTTTTTGGGGGTTAAGGTCATTTTCATGATCTTGGGAAAAATAGGCGGTTTGAACCCCGCTTCCCCAGCGTAGTGTTCCTGAGAAGTAGGGGTCGCGGCCCGCTAAAATTCTCATTAACGTAGATTTGCCAACGCCATTCGGACCCGTGATGGCAACTTTGGAACCTTTAACGACATCCCAATCTAAGTTTGAAAAAATGGGCGTATCACCCCAGGCCTTTTTGAGAGCGCGCACTGTTAGCACATCATGGCCGGAGTGCGGCACCGGAGGAAAGCGAAACCGTAGCGTTGACGCGTCGCTCGTTAGTTCAATACGTTCGAGCTTTTCTAATTGCTTTATTCGGCTTTGAACCCCCGAAGCCTTGGTTGCTTGTGCGCGAAACCGTTGGATGTAGGCTTCTTGCTTGGCCAGTTCAGCTTGCTGACGCTTCCAGGCGTCTTGAAGACGAAGCTTTTCTTCTGTACGGCGTTGCTCGAAAGCTGAATAATTTCCTGAAAAAACCGACAGCTTTCCATTGGCGATTTCAATGACTTGATCGACCACTTCATCAAGAAAGGCACGGTCGTGCGAAACCAGGCAGAAGCCCTGAGCGCGGCGTTTTAAGAAGTTTTCTAGCCACTCATTGGCTTCTAAATCGAGGTAGTTGGTAGGTTCGTCCAACAAAAGAATGTCGGGTGCTTCGAGCAACCGACGGGCTAAGGCGACGCGCATTTGCCAGCCGCCAGACAGCACGGTAACTTGATTGTAAAGAGTCTTTGTTGTAAACCCTAGGCCCCTCAAGGTTTGCTCAATGGTTTCTTGGCGCCGGTACCAGCCTGCGGCCTCAAGAAACTCAAGAATTTCATGGCTCTTTTCTAAGAGCTTGAGAGCTTGCTGTGGTTCGGCCACCGCCGCCGCTTCGGCCAAATGCTGGGCTTGAGCCTCTTTTTGGCGGAGGTTGTCGAAGGCTCGCTCAGCTTCTTCAAAGACAGTTCCACCGGTAACAAGGCAAGTTTGCGGTAGGTAACCGATGCGAACTCCCTCGGGAGCGATAACCTGGCCACCGTCGGGTAAAAGTTCACCCGCCAAGACCTTTAATAAGGTCGATTTTCCTGAACCGTTGATACCTACTAAAGCCGTTTTTTTCTCAGCTTGGAGGGTCAAATCAGACTCTAAGAGGATGTCTCGATCGCCAAAGGCGAGCGAGACTTTATTGAGCTGAACAAACGACATTTACTTCTCGAAGGTCATAAAAATCGTATAGCCGATGCGGCTTTCGCGTAAGACAGTTTGCTTGACAGGGTTTAAGTCTGACGGTGAAACAGGAATCATCTGCATGCCACCTTTTAAAAATCGGTACAAAAACACCTGCGAGAATTCGGGAACCTGCGCTGTGGGGTCAAACTGCAGACGAAAGACTTTCCAATCCCCGGCAAATTGAGAATCCTTAAACCAGTCAAAATAAATGTGGGCGGTGTTTGCTAAACCTTGCGGAAAAGCTATGCCTTGTGGCGGTTGGAGGGCCTGGAAGCCGGTCCAAGTGACGGACCCATCGCTAGCCAAGGTCATATTTCCATAAATCGGGCTGGTCAGTTTGGTGCCATAGGCCAAGATAGCATTCAGCTCGTCCACGCGTGAGGCAGTTTCTTGGGATATGTAGGTGCCAATATCTTGATCTAAACGGACGTAAAGGTAACGGTGTGTTTGGGAACCCTCAGTGAAAGAAACTTCAATCTTGGTTACCTCAGGGTTGAGGATGCGCACCATTAAGTTCTCGGGGCAGACAAAGAGGAAGGTGCCCGAGTTAATTTTTCGTACATCGCTAAAGGTAAACGAATACGATGCCGCTGGTGCGGTAGAACCCAGGGGGGGTGGGGTAGTCAATGAGAAAGTTTTATCACCATCAAAATGAAAATCATAATCGGGGCGGAAATAATTCAAATTGATACGCTTTTGGGCAACCTCAAACCGAAATTCTTCAGGGTACCAAGAATTGGTTTCAACCGTACGAAGGTAAAAATCCTCAGGGCCGCCTTGCTTTAGGACGACCTTTTGGTTATTGGCCACCTTGTAGAGGCTGAGAAAATAATCAAAGCACCAACCGGTGTAGCCCGAAGATGTCATGACTTTATCCCAGTGCCCGGTAAAGCCTCCCTCTGTCGATGGTTGTGCCTGTTGCCCGAGAATCTTCACATCTTCGTTATCCCCTAGGCGATAAACCTTTGGGGATGTGGAGTTGGGTTGCTGGTAAACGGCCATTCCCGGTTTTTGAGTAACGCCCCAAATGTTTTTCCAGGGAGCAAATTCAGCGGCGAACGTTTTTGCTTCTTCGGGATTGTTAAAGAATCGTATTCGCCAATTAGCAATAGTAGAGCGACTACCACCATCAGTTTTTTGTATGGTAAAGGTCTTTTGAAGAGAGCTTTGATCCCAAATCCAGACAACAGAACCATTAGCGAGGGATTCAGAGTCGGACCAGACGACGACGCCTGTACCGATGCGCCCCATGCCACACGAGGAAAGTAGCGCTAAAAAGACTACTACGGGAAAAAGGATTCGTCTAAAGGAGGGGGTTCGTTTCATGATGGTATCATAGCAAAGGTGATACGGGATTCCAAGAGGGAGGAAAGTTTCAACAAGCTTGCTATTTACCAGTCCTTTAGCCTAAAATACGTACGGTACCGGGTAAAGAAAAATATGACTGATGATACAAGTCACAAAAAGGTGCTCCGCGCTCTCACAGAAGGAAAGCCTTTAACCATAAAAACGTATACGTTTTTGCCAAAAGCTCAACAGTACATTGATGCCATGCTGAAGGTCTTTTTAGAAGAGATTGGTGTCCCTTCTATCTTGGAACAGGTGTCTTATTGTCTGAAAGAGATGGTAGTCAACGCGAAAAAGGCCAATACCAAGCGTTTATACTTTCAAGAAAAAGATTGGGACCCTTCTGATGACGAGCAATACCACGAAGGTATGAAGGACTTTAAAGCGGATATGCTTCAGAATCAGGTGCACTATTTAAAATTGTTAAAAGAAAAAGATCTGTATGTGAAGGTCGAATTTCTTTATCGTAAGGACATGGTTTCGGTGGCCGTACGCAACAATGTTGCCCTTCTACCCGCCGAAGAAGAACGAATACGCGACAAAATTACAAAAGCGATGAGCTATAATACCCTAGAAGATGCCTTTTCTGATATGCTGGATGAGTCAGAAGGGGCAGGATTGGGGATTTTAGTTTTGGTGCTCATGCTCAAGAAACTAGGGTTCGACGGCGAATTCTTCCGTGTCTATACACACGAACACGAGACGGTCGCACGGTTAATCTTGCCGCTTTCGATAGATAACTAAAAAAAACTTCAACGGAGTATATCTTGGCCAAACTTTGGCAAAAAAATTACACCTTGAATGAGTTAATAGAAGCCTTTACCGTGGGACAAGATTATCTCATTGATAGGGATTTGTTACCGGCCGACGCTGTCGCTTCTGTGGCGCAAGCTCGCCAACTGGCGGCCATTGGCCTGTTAACGGTTCAAGAGCAGACAACGCTGTCGAGCGCTCTTTTCCAGATTATTGGGGAGTGGAGAACGGGTACGTTGACTGTTAATCGTGAAGATGAAGACTGTCACACCGCGATCGAAAATCGCTTAGTTCAACTTTGTGGCGAAGTGGGCAAAAAGATTCATACGGGACGCTCACGAAACGATCAGGTTTTGACAGCACTTAGGGTCTGGGCGCGCTCAGCGATAGATCGGGTGGCTGGCGAAGCTTTAGGCCTTGTGGCCGATTGGTTAAACTTAGCTGAGCGTCACCGGCTGACTCCTATGCCAGGACGAACCCACTTGCAAACGGGCATGCCTTCTTCGGTAGGTCTGTGGGCCGGTGCCTGGGCAGAGGGGCTTTTGGATGATCTTGAATTGCTCAAAACCGCCTATTTTCTCGTCGATCAGAGTCCTTTAGGCTCTGCCGCCAGTTATGGGGTGCCGCTCCCCCTCGATCGAGAATATTCGGCTCGTCTTTTAGGCTTTTCCCGGGTGCAAAACAATGTGCTGGGTGCCAACAACTCCCGGGGTAAAATTGAAGCCGTTGTTTTGGATGCCTTGGATATGGTGGGCCTTTCACTCAGTAAGATGGCACAGGATTTAATTTTGTTTTCTCTGCCGGAATTTGGCTACTTTCATTTGCCAGCGGCCTTATGCTCAGGTTCGAGCATCATGCCACAGAAAAAAAATCCCGATGGGCTGGAACTGATGAGGGCTAAGAGTGCCAGCCTGTCGGCTTGGGCAATGCAAGTCAAAGGCATTTTACGTTCGCTTCCTTCAGGCTATAACCGTGACTTTCAAGAAACAAAAGAGCCATTTTTTCGTGGGTTAACCTTGGCTCGAGACTGTCTAGCCGTGATGCGGTTAACGGTAAAAGAGCTCGAGGTCGATGAATCCGCGTTGCGGCGTGGGTTTACACCGGATATCTTTGCCACTGATGCTGCTTACGAGTTGGTGAAGTCGGGGTTAACCTTTCGGGATGCCTACCGAGAAGTCGGTTTGCATTTAGAGCGCTTAGACTCGCGAGATCCTGCTTCCGCTATCGAAAATCGGACGCATGAGGGAGCCGCTGGAAATCTAGGGCTAGAAAAAGCTTGGGATCGTCACCGGGAATATGCAGAGCATTTTGCGCAACAGAGAAACCGGGTCGAGACGTCCTTAAAAGAATTGGTAGGCCCAGAGACCTGGGAGGCTTCAGGTTTATGATACTTTTTTTTCAAAAACTTGCCTTGAAGGCGCGCTTTGTCGGCATTATCATGGCGCTTCTTTTGTTTGTGGCTGCTGACAGTATTTTAACAAACTTTCCCGAGGGAATGGCTCGGTTGCGCCAAATCTCAGCGGGACACGGACTTTTAGAAGAACACTTTTGGTTCACCCCATCACAGGCGAGACAAATCTTTACCGCGTGGGGAAAACCTGGAGTAGAATGGTATTTGACTACGGGTGCGTGGCTATCGGTGTTGTTGCCGCTGACGGCTGCCGGATTATTCCTGATTACTTGCTTGTACTTTTTAAAAAAGATTAATCCTCGGTCGAGCGGTTGGTACTTGAGTCCGTTTCTTCCGTTGGCGGCCGGAGCGGCTACTCTTTTGCAAATCTTGAGCGAACTTTTGCTCGCTCTCTTTCAACCTACCAGTGATTTCTTGTATTATCCAGGAGCGGTCCTTTTGTCGACAAGCTGGGTTTTATGGATAATCTCTGGACTTTTTGTGGTCTTTCTTTTAGGGTGGCAATTCTTTCAACGAGGACGTCGGTTGTTTCGAAACTAGAACATGGTTTTATGAAGCTAAGGTAACGGGCGTTGTCCCGCGTTGTTTTTCAGAAGATGGGACCGAATAAGGAGGTCAACCATGGGTGAAAAATCAAAGCAGAAGAAAGAGACGCGAAAGCCTCCACAGAAAACTTTGGAGGAAAAGCGCAAAGAGAAACAAGAGAAAAAAGCTTCTCGGCCCAGCTCGGAGTGAGATGTCTTTTGGGCTTCAGTTACGGGTGTCGTAAGACAACCGTAGCATAAACTTTCCCGCTGAGAGTTTGAATTTCGAGGGTCCAGTCGCGCCCTCCCTCAACCCAGTAGCGTTGAAATGAACTGTCAGCGGGAATCCTTTTGATTTCGGTGTACCAGGGTACACCATCCCTCTTCCAGACAAAAACAAACTCATGTGCAGGAAAGAGGGTTCTTTCAACATGGATTTGTACTTGCTGAGCGTCACGTGGCAGTTGATAGGTTTCTTTGGTAGGGTATTCGGTTAACCAGATATCGACCAGTGGGGGGTGGTCACGCCTTGGCGTGTAGGAAAATATTGTTCCTGAGACGGGGACAGCCGTGAACCACAGCAGACACAAAAAAGGAACCGCTTTTCGCAACATACTCCCGATATCGGCGTCAAAGGGGTTATGCTTAAGCTCAAGTAGATGAAGCCCACGGCTAGTATTAGAACGGCAGTGTTTCGGGGTAAGGCATACCGGTAAAACGTAAAAATTGCGCTATCGCTTGATGCAAAAGCATATCTTTACCTAAGAGAATTCGGCAGCCAGAGACTTCGGCGGCCTGGATAAACGCTGTTCTTTCGGGAACATAGATGATGTCGTAGGCGACTTCACCACCGTGAAATTCGTACCAATCCAGGGGGTTTTGTCCCTCCAGTTCACCCATACCAACATTAGTGGTTTGAACAATCAAATCATCGTGGGTACTGATGAGGGCAAGACTGTCCGGCGTCAAAGGTCCCCAAGTAGCTCCCAACTCTGTGGCCAAGCCTTCAGCTTTCGAGGCATTCCGGCCTAAAACGAGAACCTCAGCTCCGGAATTTCTTAGTGCCCAGACGATGCTCCTTGCCGCCCCGCCAGTTCCCACCACAGTGGTGCGCTTTCCGGTCAAGTCGGTACCCCACAATTCTTGAAGGGGGGCGAGAAATCCTTGAGCATCGGTATTGTCGCCATGCCAGCCGTCCGCTTCTTTCCAAACAGTATTGCAAGCGCCGATCGCCTTAACGGCCGGGGTGATTTGAGCCAAGTAGGGCAGAATCTTTTCTTTGAAAGGTATTGTTACCGAAAATCCTTGAATACCGAGTTTTTTGGCAATCAGAAAAAACGATTCCAGGTCATCGGTGAGGAACGGTACATACACACCGTCATAGGCGGTTGCTTCCATCCCAGCATTGTGAATCGCAGGCGACTTGGAATGATGAACCGGGTTACCAATGATTCCTAAAAGCTTGGTCTGAGGCGTTAAGCGGCTAAACCGATAGAGAGTAGAGAGGGTGATGGGGTCGTAATGCCCCAGCGATGGTGACAACCCGGTCACCGAAGCGTACGTCCAAAGGTTACCCAGCTTTTCAGCCAAAACACGGCTCGGCGTTCCGTATGGCCCCATGGCCAGAACAACATGATCGCCTGGCGAGAGTAAGTCGGTTAGGTTAACGAAGCGAGCGAAATCGGCTGAACCATGAACAGTCACAGCCGCTTTAACAATAATCGCTGGACCTTGGGCGCGACTTAGCCGCTCCGCCAAATCGGGGGGAACTCCATGAAAATCGTGAAAGGACACAACAAGGCGGCGGCCTTTATTCAGCCACTCGCGTTCTAACTGGGGCAGTCTCGCGTTGTCTTCAAGATCCCAGTAGGCCCAGTTACCGTTAATTGCCATGCGAAAAAAGCTTTCTCGCTCTTGGTCATCACCGGCCCAATTGCCTCCGTCAGCTACTTTGCGCAAAGTCAGAATGAAATCTAAATCAAACTCGGCAGAAAACGCGTTGAGGTCTGACCATTCGTTACGGTCGAGCAAATCGGCCCGCACTTCGGCCATGTCTATCCATTTTCGGTATTGAACAAGCTGTTGCCGGTTTTCGTTGAGGGTTTTTCCCGTGAGAACCAGACAAAGACGGCTCATTTATAAGTCTCCCCGATAAAAGAACGCATCAACCAGCTTTCCACCTTCAAATACCAGTTTAAGCCGCCGAGAGAAAATTTGGTAGGGTAAACTCCAGACCGCCCAATCTGGCCCTGAGGCGAGTTCCGGACCAAGCTGTTTATTCATCGCCACTGTAACATCCGCTTGGGACATACCCATGGTTAAGCCCAGGAATTGCCCTGTATAGCGTTTATCCAGCCGAACTTGCCAGACGTGGTTATCGTACCAAAACAGGTAGGTGTAATTAGGATAGTAGTGAATTACATGCAGATGACCTGTATCATCGGCTACCGCTGAGATCTCGGCAGGGGCACCTAATAGACGATAAGCTTCCTCGGGTTTCATCCCCAACCATGTTTGGGGCAGGTTGGCCACCGGCGTAGAATCGGCCGTCGTTGTGGCAGACAGTGGTACTGCAAAAGCAAAAAGCTCGAGGAGAAAAATGGTACTCAAGAGAAAATAAGGTTTCTTCACTGTTCTGAATGTCCCTGATCACGAAAATAATAGCTGACAATCAGGGTAATCCCCATGATGACCAGCAAAATTGGCCACCAAGCCAACACAAAATCTGTAAATGTTATGTGCACCACCGGAAGCGTAAAGACCAGAAGCACAATCATAAAAATGATCAAAAATATGCCGGGGATGGCAAAAGAAATTCGTAAACTTCGTTTAAACCCACGACTGTAGGGGATGATCGAGGTTCCAACAATCCCCATAAAGACCGGCCATAGTTGCTTGAGTTCGAAATACTTTACCAAAAGCGTGTTAAGAAGCAAAATAAACGTTCCGGTCAAAAAGAGTAAAAGTCCCAGCAAAAGAAAAATCGGCCGCGACTTATGGGCCACGTAATGGTAGAGGAACGCGATACCGCAAATCATAAAGACCGAAGGCCACCACCGTACCAGTTGTTGGACAAAATGCTGAGTCCAAAACAGCAAAAGCAAACCTGTTACGGTGAGAATTAGGCCCGCAATCAGCGTCTTACGCCCTGCTTTGGAGTTTTTCATGATCGTGCCTCGCTCTTCATTTTCTCACTTTCTTGACAGGGAGGCAATGATTTGATCAGCAAATCCACTGCAGGAGGTCTCTTTGGCGCCCTCCATCAGACGAGCAAAGTCATACGTTACGACTTTTTCAGCAATAGCGTTACGAATGCCTTGTTCAACCAAAGCCGCAGCTTCGTGCCAACCCAGGTATTCAAACATCATTACACCCGACAACAGAACCGAGGAGGGATTCACCTTGTCGAGGTTGGCGTATTTGGGAGCCGTTCCATGGGTTGCTTCAAAAATCGCGTGCCCAGTAACGTAGTTGATGTTCGCCCCTGGGGCAATACCTATACCGCCGACTTGGGCCGCTAAAGCGTCCGAAAGGTAGTCGCCGTTCAGATTCAGCGTGGCAATTACATCAAAATCTTCAGGTCGTGTTAATACTTGCTGAAGCGTAATATCGGCGATGGAATCTTTGATGACCAAGCCAGCACCAGGTTTGCCTTCGGGAATACGACACCATGGACCGCCATCAATTTCTTGCGCTCCATATTGCTCTTTCGCTACTTTGTAGCCCCAGTCGCGGAAAGAACCCTCGGTGTATTTCATGATATTGCCTTTATGAACGAGGGTCACGGAACGGCGCCCTTGCTCGATGGCATACGAAATAGCAGAACTGACCAGACGTTCCGTGCAAAGATAACTGACAGGCTTGATCCCTAGTCCGGTAAGTACCGCAGATGCAGGGAGGTTGAGGCCGACGGCGCTCTGAGCTGACCTCCAGTCCTGATTGGCTTTTTCGGTTGCGAAACGCATCTTTGCAAATTCTTTGGGAAAGTTTTGGGCAAAGAAATCCAGAATTTTCTGAGCTTCAGGAGTTCCCGCAGCAAATTCAATCCCGGCGTAGATGTCCTCGGTGTTTTCACGAAAAATGACCATATCGACCAGTTCGGGCCGTTTTACAGGACTGGGGACGCCATCGTAGTACTTTACGGGGCGTAAACAAACATACAAGTCCAGAATTTGACGTAAAGCGACGTTGAGCGAGCGGATGCCGCCACCTACCGGTGTCGTTAACGGTCCCTTGATACCAACGAGGTATTCCTTAAACACACTGAGGGTTTCATCAGGAAGCCAACTTCCCGTTTGTTTGAAGGCTTTTTCGCCGGCAAGTACTTCTTTCCAATGAATTTGTCGTTTTCCACCGTAGGCTTGGCGAACGGCAGCATCAAATACACGAACCGAAGCTTTCCAGATGTCGGGGCCCGTTCCGTCTCCTTCGATATAGGGGATGATGACCTGATCGGGGACCTGTAGTCCCTGGGCGGTTTTTCGCAAGGCAGAAGGGCTGGACATGAGTTACCTCCATAACAAAAAGGAAAAGCAGTGCGGGTATTGTACGGAAAACCCCTAGCCTTCGGCAAGCGTGGACAACGTCGGTAAGCGTGGACAACGTAGGAAGCGCTATGCTAAAATCCGGTATTCATGAAACGCTACCTGAGTCTGATATTTCCGCTGTTAGCTGTAGCGGCGGCGTTCCTTGTGGTACAGTCCGGGACGCGCGAAGATATTTTCTACGGCAAATCGGGAACCATCAACACCGAGCTCCATCGTCTTTTTCACTTGTTGGATGAAAACAAGGAACCAACTGCCGCCCGATATTCCCTTATTCGTCTGATCACCAGTCGCCTACAGGCCGAAAAAGCCTACGACAAAATCAACTTGCTTCTCACGACCTATGTGGAACAACACCCTCATGATCCTTTTGACGCCGATTACCTGTTTACGGTAGCCCAAAACTATCAACATCAGCAGGCTATACCCTTAGCGAAATTTTATTATGAACGGATTTACAAGGACTATCCCGATCTGTATAAAGAGGGTCAATCGTTACATTACCTCTGTTTGAATCAATTGACCCGTCTTGTCACTACACCTTCACTGAAACGAAAGTATTACGAAGACTTACAAGATCAGTATCCCTACAAATTGACCTCGCCGGCGCAGTTCTATGACTGGGGCCACGCCTATGAGGAGCTGGGACTGTGGAAACAGGCCATTCACGCCTATAATACCTTTTTGATGTTTCCTGATCCCACTGTCCCGGGTGATCCGCAAGCCTATAACCGCGTTAGGTCCCTGGTTGACCTTTCAAAGTCCGATCGCTCATGGGTGTCGCCGAGCCTTAGTACACTGATTGCCAATCTGGAACAGGCTATCCGGGATAACAATACCACTAAAATGGAACAGCTTAGAGCAAAAGTCGGGTTTTTTGCCCTATCGTGGGACGATACCGACCCCAATGATGCTCTTGCCGAGGCTTTTGACATCCGTACCTTTTTGCGAGATCTGGTTCACCAAGCCCACTACGGCGGCGGTACCGTGTACTTTGCCTCGAAATTGGACGATGCCTCGAATGACTCTGAGGCATACTTGAAGTCCACAGGGTGGACTTATCGCATTCCGACCTGGTACTTCTACTTTAAGCGAATTGATTATCCACCCGATCCTGAGATTAACGGGTCGTGGGAGTGGGCCGGAGTGTTTTTCGGAGACAAAATGTGAAACGTCTTTTGATTTTAACCGTCATTTTTGGGGCGGCATCAACGGCAGGATGGGCCTCTGTTGTCAAAACATCAGAGGCTCCCTTGCCCTTACCAGCTATTTGGTCGTTGGGGGAGCCTAAGACAACGACCTATACTCCTCAGGCGGCTCCACCCATTTTACCCATCGTGCCCCCTCCCTCCATGGATCTTGCTCCTGTCGATGGTACCGGTTATCGTCGCGATTTGGCATTTTATTCCTCAGACGAGGGGTTGAAGTACCTCAGACGTTGGCAGACAAGAAGCATTCCTTACCGGGATTTTATTCATGAACAGCTCACGAAGTATCATGTACCGGACGAGATTTTCTGGTTGGCGGCCTTGGAGTCGGGGTTCTCCAATACGGCGGTGTCTAATTCTGGCGCTGTGGGAATGTGGCAGTTCATGCTTAACACCATTGACGGGTTCAATATCCGCGTCACTCCTTATATTGATGAACGTCGAGATTTTTGGAAAGCAACAATCGGGGCGGTTCGGCTCATTCGTGGTAGCTACGATTACTACGGGGATTGGTACCTCGCTTTAGCCTCCTACAATGCGGGGATTCCTCGGGTGGATTGGGCGATACGCCGTGGCCACGAACGAAACTATTGGAAACTCTGTGAAAGGCATTTGCTCCCACGAGAAACGGCGTCTTATGTTCCACAAATCCTAGCCATTGCGAACATTCTTTCGCAAAAACTCAAATATGGCTTTCCGCTGGATTGGTCAACCTCAGAACCCTGGAGCCGGATCCGTGTTTCGCGTCCCGTAGATTTACGATTATTAGCCGATGCGGCAGGGGTTTCGTCGCGGGTGCTTGAAGAGGCCAATCCCGAATTGCGTTACCCCATCACGCCGGCAGGAATGCCGGATTACCGTCTTAAGGTTCCCGCCTCCTGGACGGACTCGGTTCGCAAGGCGCTAGATGACCCTCGCCTCAAACTGATTCGGTATTACTTTTATAAAGTTCGCCCAGGCGACACTCTATCGCAGATTGCTCAATGGTACGGGGTAGACTATTCTGTCATCGAGCGGAACAATCCCGACCTCCGTCCCCGCTACCTTCAAATTGGTCAGACACTGATCATTCCAGCGTTAAAGGATGTCGGACCTTACCGGGCGGTGCACCGTGAAGAAGTCGCATCGCTTCGTAAAGTGGCACCCATACCGGGGGCTTCGTACACGGTCCGAAAAGGGGATACGCTCTATGCGATTGCCCGCCGTAACGGTACTACCCCTGAACTGTTGGCGTCGGTCAATAGTATGAGTCCTGATTCTATCTTGAGCATCGGTCGAACACTCCTTCTGCCAGAAGGGGCTTCCGTTGCCCGGTGAGTTGTGGCGTCGTCTCGTTCGGCGGGTGTTGTCGATACTCCTGCTGGGGGGGATCTCCGCAGGGGCGTGGGCGCAATCAGATCAAATTTCCTCTTCGGCGAAGTTTCTCTGGGGAGAAGGTCGTTGGGAGTTGACCCTTAGTTGCCCTTTGTCGGTAGTCCCTACCAGTGATCCCGATGCGGTTGCCCCGCGTCAGCAGTATCAAGCTGAGCAGTATCTTGAAGATCATCGACGGCAGGAACTTCTACGACGTTTGATGCCGATCCGACTCACTTCAACCGCTTCAGTTGCCGAGGCCTTGAAACAAAATCCTGACCTGGGACCAATCGTCGATCAGCTTAATAGCGAATTAAAATTTGTATTTTCGCGGTTGGATGCTTCTGGGCAGGTCTTGACCATGCGGTGGTCTCTTGACCTTTGGAAGAACATAGCGCAACTTTTACCCCCCGTCGAACAACCCAATCCGCTTAAAAGACTTTTGGGGTGGAACCCCAGTCGGCCCTTTTCTGGCATTGTGATTTATGCCATGAGTCCCTTGCCCTGGCGCGGCACCGGAACATCTATTCGCTGGGAGCCATCCTTGTCGCCCCGTTTTATGGATGAAGAAGGGCAGACGCTCTTTGATCGAAGCCAAATGGATCCCTCGTACTTGGCAAAATGGGGTACCGCAGCCTTTCAAGAGAGCCGATTTAATGAACGACGTTTTCAGAACCGTATCGGTCTTGATCCTTTACGGATCGTAGCCCGAGGAGTCTGGGGTAAACGACCCAATGACCTTATTTTAGCTGACTCTGACTGGGATCGTATTCTCTCGTTGCCTGCCAATCGTCGTCTTCTCAGAGAAGGACGCCTTCTGATTCTCTGGGGCATCCCCAAATACCTCGAAGAACCGAAAGAAGGGCCTCCAGCGCCCTTGCCCGATCGCGATAACATTCCGCTGGTTCGTGTAGTTCCCCAACCGGCACCGCCTGGTCCGGTAACGACGCCAAAGTAGGTTAGCGATGAACGATGAACAGCTAATTTTTCATGTTGAAGCTGAAGAAACTCTGGTCACGACACCTATTTTTGATTTGGTGCGACGGCAAAGTAGGGCGCCTGACGGCCATCAAGCGTCGTTTGTGGTGGCTAAGGCTCCCGATTGGGTGAATGTGATTGCCGAAGTTCGTGCAAAGGGAGAGGATTGTTTTTTGATGGTACGGCAATTTCGTCACGGAGATGGCCAGCTTTATTGGGAATTTCCCGGGGGCATGGTCGACGCCAACGAAGAACCTTGGCAAGCAGCGCAGCGAGAACTTCGAGAAGAAACTGCCTTTGAGGCTGAAGAGCTGGTTCTGTTGGGGAACTGCAATTCGAATCCCGCCTTTTTAACAAACCGTGTGTGGACCTTTTTAGCCCGTGGTGCCCATCAGGTTCATCACGAGCTAGAGCTTGACCCGGACGAGCTCCTTACGGTAGGCCTCATGCCCATAGCAGAGGTTCGCCGTAGTCTTAGCGGAAAGGAAAGTCACGGCATCATGAGCCTGGCGCTTTTCTGGTGGGAGCGTTACACCTA
>JABEVK010000022.1 GCA_013044245.1 Spirochaetales bacterium
ACGAGATTGATCAACTCAATACGGCACGCGAAATGGTCGACAGCTTAACGCGAACGAAAGTAGCCGATGGTGAACGTCACCTCTTTGCCGACCAGGCCCAGCGCAAAGCCTGCCGGGCCTCGCTCGATCGGCTGGCCGCGCGCCTTCAAGATGCCGAAACCGCTCTGAGAGAATTACTGGAGTCGAGGAAGCCGACCCTTGGCTGAGCTTTCGGCAGCCCTTCAGCGGGTGCTTCCTAACGAGGAATACCTTTACCGTTGGGTGAACTTGCGAGAATCTCAAACCCCGTTACCTGCCGAATTTTTATCACGCTGGGCTCCTAAAGCTGTCGAAGCGTATCAACGTTGGCTCCGTCCGCCGGCCGACGGCCCCCTGGAGCGGCAGGAACAACACCTTCGGACACGCTGGGAACAAGGCGACTATTCTCTTAATGAGGAACTGACAGGCTTTTTAACTGAAGTCTACCCAAACGAAGAAAACTGGGCCTTTTTCACACAATCTGGACAAGAAGCCGCCCGAACCAACAGGCTGATGACGTTATGGCAACAAGCCCAGTCTAGACGCCGAGAACACCAACACGCACAGCAGTTAAGTCGAGAGCTCCCTCCGTTTCATTCAGGGCTGATGGCCCGGTTGACCCGCGCCTCCGAAGCGGAAAAAGCCCTGCGCGCTCTGTTGACCGATAAGGATTTTGGCTGGGACCTCGAAGACGGTATTGGTGATGAACAAGACTGGGAGCCCCTGGAACTTTGTGCCCGTCAACTCGGGCAAGATCCCGAACTAACCAGGATCGCCGAGCTCATTGGCAGGGATTGGCGTTCCCGACAGTCTCCCCCTCCGTCACCTGGCCGCCAAGCAGAACCGGGGAAAGGAGAAATTCGGGGAATCACGTGGGGTCGAGCTTGGAGCGATGCGGTGAGTTCGGAGCTGAGTCTGTTAGCCTCGAAGGAAACTGCCGAGATTTTTTTTGTTAAAGAAGCAGAAAGCCGGTTACTTGTTTGGGACTATTTTACCCCCGCCGCGCCCCCCAAGCTCGTTGCGGACCAGCAGAATGCCCTCAACCGCAATGAGCGGGGGCCGATAATCGCTGTGTTAGACACCTCAGGATCAATGCGTGGTGAGCCCGAAAAAGTTGCCAAGGCGGCAGTTTTAGCCTTAGCTCGTATCGCTTGGCAGGAAAATCGCCCCTGCCTTCTGATTAACTTTTCGTCAGACGTTCGTGTGTTAGACATAACCGACCTCAAGCACAACCTTTCTGTGTTCTTGGCATTCTTACGATTTTCTTTTCATGGTGGCACGGACCTCACTCCGGCCCTACGTGAAGCCCTTAAGTACCTGGCCGACGGCCGGTTTCACGACGCCGATGTCCTGGTTCTTTCGGATTTCGCCACCCCCAAGATCCCTGCAGGTCTCCGGACAGCACTGCGTCGACAACAAGAGCAAGGGACAAAATTCTACTCTTTAACGGTAACGACAAGACCACTCAATGACTTTTTGAATATTTTTGATGCAGGGTGGACTTATGACATCCACCCTGATCGTCCCCGAGGGATTTCTGCAGACTCTGTTACCGGGAGCGGGATTTCTTAGACACTTCTCGAGCCTTTTCTTGCGCCTTTTGCCGTTTATCCAGCTTAGAGAATATGATGAGAAAGAGGATCCCCACGACAACCTCGATCGCACAAAGGATCTGACCAGTGGTAAAGTTCAACAAATAAATGTGTATTTGAC
This sequence comes from Spirochaetales bacterium, assembly GCA_013044245.1. GTDB lineage: Bacteria > Spirochaetota > Spirochaetia > JABEVK01 > JABEVK01 > JABEVK01. The sequence continues at coordinate 1,732 of JABEVK010000022.1, forward strand.
TGGTATCACGGACAGGGTCAAACATAATGGGAAAGTCTAGACCTTGGTCAGGCGTTCGAAAATATTCGAGAATAAACCTCACCAAACCGTAGCCTATCAGGTACACGCCAATCGCAAAGCCGCGAAAAGGAATCCTCGGTCGCACGATAAACCACAAGATCAACCATAAAAGTATGCCTTCTCCCATGGCCTCATACAACTGCGACGGGTGGCGTGGCAAGTTCACCATATCGCCCAAACTGGTGTGAATCACATCCGTGACTCCAGTCTGTTGCATAACGCTTTTTACCCACGGCTCACTGACGGGAACGGGGGTGGCATGCGGAAAAATCATTCCCCACGGCACGGTGGTTACGCGACCCCACAGCTCGCCGTTAATAAAGTTTCCTAACCGCCCAAAGGTGTAGCCGAGCGGGAAGGATACAGCCAGCATATCGCCCCAGTTCAAAAAATTAATTTTTTTATACCGGGCGTAAATAGCCATTCCCACCCCAATGCCCAGTAAAGCACCGTGATAGGACATCCCCACAAAGCCGGTAAATTTTCCATCGGGACTAAACGGCCAGAAAATCAGCCACGGCTGGCTCCAGTAGATTCCTGAACGGTCATAGAGAAGGGTAGCAAATAATCGCGCCCCAATAATCAAACCGGCAAGTCCGGCAAAAAAGAAGTTTGCCACGGTATCTTTGACTACCACTTGGCCGCTTTTCTTAACCTGCCAATTGAAAAGCCAGTAGGTAATAGCAAAGGCGATGATATACATCAGCCCATACCACCGAGGAAAAAATCCAGGAATGATTTCGGGATGAATCCAAGAAGGATAAGTAAGGTAGAGCGGCATGGCGTCTCCGTTAAAAAATCTACTGATGACAGACTAGGTCGTCACCTCGGGATCTAGCGGGCGATCCTCAATATGCCCTGTATTTTCGTTAAACACAATCTTGACGCGGGTCTTTTTTTCTTTAACTTCGTATAAACGCCCATGAGATTCAATGGATACACCCGGATAAAGGGTTTCGTAAATGATGATTTCGCTGGGGCAGTGTAAATCAAACTTGTCGCGGAGGTTAATGAGTTTCATATTGCGCTTTTCCAGCAGTTTTAACATTAGCACTTTATTCTTACGTGCCTGAGCGAGTTTTTCTTTGTCGGCTACGGACGTCAGAGTGGTCATCAAGTGGTCCAACTTGACGATCGAATTGCGCAGTTTGTCAGTTTCTTTTACTTCTGCCGTGATTTGGGCTTCTACTAGATAATCCTGACCAAACGAAACCGTTGTGGGGACCCCTGTCGGTGTACCTAAATTATTGGTCACCAAGCCACTCTTTACCTTGATGAGCCCCCCCACCAAAGTTCCTCCCGGTGTTTTCTGCCAAATCTTGCCATTGCACATGACCCGGCAAAATGACAGCGATTTGTGAACATGCAAATCTCCTACCGCAAAAAAGGTAGCTTTTTCGGCAAAGCCGACGGCGATGTGCTGTTTGGCACGTAACAGCGCCTTTCCTTCACCTTTGACACCAGCCGCTTGAATGTTCGAGTCTGATGACAGTAAAGCGCCAACGACTTGACCTTTTACCTTGATGGCGCCGGCCATCACAAACAGACCCTGCTCCACACCGCCTTCCACTAAAACTTCGCCGGGGAATTTTACACTTCCGGTTCGCCCATCGACGTTTCTGATTTGAATTTGATGGCGTAAAGACAAAAGCGGTGGGTCAAGGCTTAGCTCGCCGCTTTTTTCGGCGACAATCTTTTGTATCCCCAGCTCTTTTTCTTCGACCTTGAGATACTCGGATAACTTTAAGGTGAGGGCATCGCCCATAACCGGGATCACGTTGCCCAAAACATCAACCCCATCAGGTTGATCGCTGTCAGGGAGGGAATACTCCGCTACTTCTTCACCGGCTTGCACGGAGGCAACGAATCGTTGGTGAGAATCTTTGCGCACCGGCACTAAAAATTTCAATCGGCGTTCGATATCTGTACTGGCGGGGCGCCCACGGGCAACAACAACATTATTGACAGTCTGACCGGTCATTACCAGTTCATAGGCTTGTTGAATTGCCTTTTCATCCAAACCGTAGGCCACTTGATAGGTTGCCAAGGCTTGGTTAATCGCTTCACGGGTAAGTGGACGCCCGGTCGCTAGAGGTGGGGTTAAACTCAAAAACGCTTCGAGGTTATCTGGCGCTCTGGTCACCATCACTCGGCCATCTCGGTGCTCGCGGATGTGCAGTCGAGTCACTAGCGCGACTTGTTCCACCACCAACAACCCGTCCTTCACAGCTTCGAGCGCATCCCCTGAACGTTGCACCCCCGCCAGAAGTTCCACCGTCGGATCATTACCGGGAATGGGGGGTATTCGTTCCCCATAAACATCCAATCCGGGTTGTCCTTCCTGCCCCGATGGCGTTTCAAAGACAGCCACGGCTTGTTGCTTTTGGACAACGGCCAAAGAAATACCTGCAGTTTCTAGCCCCAGTGCTTTAAGAAGGGGAGAAGCTTCTTCAGGAGAAAGAAATTCTACTTTAAAATCCAATTGTCGTTCGGAGCCACGGGTTGGCGCTTTACCCTCGGCCAAAAGAAGTCCCGGTAGTTCTGTCAGGGACCCCGCCATAAATTCATTGACCGCCGTTTTGACGGTATCGAACGAAAACCCTTTAAACCCGGCTTGGCGCAACGCTATGCCTAAATCTTTGAGCGAGAGCGGCCTGCCATTACCTAAAGGTTTTTCTAACCTTAACAAGGCTGTAACCCGATTTGGTGAAACCTCGATAAAAAAACTGCCGTCTCGGTCTTTGTTCAACGATCGATCAAAACCTTCCCGGTTCTGCACAGCCTCGTCTAGCCAGCGATCTAAAAGCACCCCGTCCATCAAACGCTCTCGAGGGTAACCTGGCGTCAGTTGCGCAAAGATCTGCTCTGCGGTCACGGGGAGAGCATCAGGTGCACCGGGAAAAAAGGCCAGCCGAACCCCTGTTTTGTCTTCGGAATAGGAGATTTCCCACCTATGCAACGAGAACGGCAACAGCTCAGCCCAATTTTTCCCTACCCGTAAAAAACCGGAGGCCTCGGCAATGACTTCTGATCGTTTTTTCACTAAGGACTGTCCCCAGTAAAACTCTTCTATTTTAAGGGGAGGTGGGGGAACTGTTTGACCGGCTAAATCTCGGCCGGGCTTACCCGCTTTCGCGGGTTTAACGGCCGCGACCACGGTTCCTTTTTCTACAAATGCCAAAATTTTAGGTTGCGGATCAACCAAGGCCTGTTCTTTAGCTGAAGAATAAACGACGGGCGGACCGGTTCTTTTGAGAACTTCACGAGCCAAAGATTTTAGTTCCTCGGGTAAGACCAACCCCTCAGACCATTCCAAAGTCTCGGGCACCGGAGGTTGCGGAAGTTGACCTTGCGCGACCACTTCTTGTTTTTCTGTTTGTTTCGTCAACGAAAACTTACGAAGGCTATCCAAAACAGCCTCTGGCTCAAAGCCTTCGTGGATTCCTGCTTCATGTAAAACTTTGAGCACAGCGGACGCGTCGTACTCCAGATCACCGCCCTTTTTCAGGTGTAACACGGCCTGAAGGGTAATCGGGTCTACGACCGCGGTAAGAACTCCACGAAAGCGAAAGCCTGGCGCCATAGTGAGATTGCTCAACCGTTCAAAGCTGACAGCCCGATTGAATCGCTTTAACGATTTTTGACTTCAGCAGATTGTTTTCTTTTTTCAGCTGTTGGATTTCCCATTGCTGAGTTTTTACGGTTTCTACAAGATCCCCCATCGTCAAAGCTCCCGTATTGAGCAGATCTTCAAGATAATTGAGTTTTGCTCCAAAATCGACCTCGGCTTCTAGGGTAGCTAGCTGGTAAGATTCTTCGAGCGCCTCTATCGCTAACGGACCCGAATCGACGCGTTCAAATTGTGTAATCTTATCAGCAACCCTGTAAATTGCCTGTGACAATACCGACTGCGGCTTATATAAAATGATAGGGAGTCGCGAGGCTAACGCAATGTCCTGCAAATCATCACGGTAAATCACTCCCAGATGCTCAAGATCTACTCCTAAATATTCCCGACAGGAACGACGGACTTTTGCCGCTTTGGCCACATCTTTGGGATCTTCAAGCATATTCATGAGAAAACGCGGTTGAAAATTCTCGGTAGCCTGGTGGTAGGTAGCCCAGCTCTCCGGGTCTTTATTTTTAACTTCTTCTAAAAACCGACTCACATACAGCTTTTGAGCCCCGGTACCCGAAGCCACCAACTTGTCTAGCTGACGCCTCGCCCATGAGCCCTTAGCAAAAGAGTTTTCCAAAACACGGAAAATGGCGTTCTTCAAAAAGAAATACGCGTTGAGTGTCGACGTTAAGGTCGGTGTCGCCACAAGAATCCCATGGCTAGAAAGCAGAAAGAAATCAAGGGTATTAGCACTGGTGCCTGCCCCTAAATCTAAGATGAGAAAATCCGTTTCGGAAAGGCTCAAAAGATTCTGCACGAGAATTTTTTTATGGGCAGGCTTCATGTTGGCCATGCCCGGAATTTCGTTGTCCCCAGGAATAAAACGAAGATTCTCGACATCGGTATCAATAATCAGCTGGGAGAAATCGATGTGCGGAGAGTTAAAAAACGTTCCTATGCCCACGGGAACGGCCCGCAACCCTAGGATAAGATGGAGGTTAGAGCCGCCCAAATCTAAATCGGCAAGCACCACTCGTTTGCCCGACTGGGCTAAAGCCACCGCCAAGTTTGCTGCGACCAGCGATTTGCCGACGCCTCCCTTTCCGCTGGCGATGGGAATAATTTGCACCGTGAACCTCCGAGAGTCCTGGCGTAATTCTAATTCCGCACCTATCCACGGTCAAGGCTTTTCAGTATATTGGCGCGCATGGAACCTCAGGAAAAAAAGAAGCTTTGGCTGCGCCGTTCTTTGGTGGGAGCAGGGACACTCGTCCTTTTCTTGATACTCTTTTTTACACTTGGACCAGCAGTATTCGGCCAAAGTGCTGTAGCCGGCATCAGTCCCGAAGAATCACACTACGCCCAGATGTTCGCCCAAGTTATGGCCTTTGTTGACCGTAATTATGTTGATAAAGTGGACGAACACAAACTCTTTGAAGGTGCCATGAAAGGCTTGTTCGAAAGCCTGAACGATCCCTATAGTTTCTATCTCTCGCAAAGCGATTTAATGAGCCTAGATGACACCACCACTGGTGAGTTTGGAGGGATCGGCCTCTATGTGGAAAAGGCTGACCCCTCGGTAGCCGCGAAAAGCGGAAACTCTCGGGACAAATATGTAGAAATCGTTGCTCCCATTGAAGATACGCCTGCCTGGAAAGCCGGAATACTCGCGGGCGACGAAATAACCAAGATCAATGGCCAAGCTGTTGACAACATGACACTCAATAAGGTGTTGGATCTCCTTCGAGGCAAAGCTGGGTCTGAGGTTACGCTGACCATTTTACGCGGTAAGGCCACCACTCTGACTTTTGACCTACATCGGGCCATCATTCAAGTTCCTAGTGTCAAAACCGCCTGGATCGCTCCCGATATTGCCTACATACGGATCATCCAATTTACGGCACACACCCCTGAAGACTTTCACAAAGCCATCGAAGAATTCAAAAAGAAGGGCTACAAAAAGCTCATTATCGATCTTCGAAACAACCCAGGTGGCCTGCTTGAAGCTGTGGTCAAGGTTGGCAGTGAGTTCTTTAAGGGCGGCGTGATTGTCAGCACCAAGTCCCGCGTCCCCGGCGAGACTTTTACTTACACTGCCGATGACACCCAATCCATACCTTCTGATATCCCCATTGTTGTTCTGGTCAATAAAGGAAGCGCCTCTGCAGCTGAGATCCTGGCAGGAGCCTTAAAAGATCGTAAGCGTGCTTTCCTCTTAGGGGGGACTACTTATGGGAAAGGCTCTGTTCAGCAAGTCATTCACTTTGACCGTACCGGTTTTAAATTGACGATGGCACGTTACTACACACCGTCTGGGGTAAACATCGATAAAATTGGCATCAAGCCAAACGAGGTATTCGAAGACAAACCACTGACCGACGAACAAATTCAGGCGATTCAAAAGCTGGCAGAGGAACCCCTTTGGAGGAACTTTGCTCACAGCAAGCCCGATGAAACACAACTGGCCGCATTTGCTGTCAAAATTCACCGCCTGGAACCAACCTTAGGCGACCGTTTGCTTCGCCGTTTACTGCGTCTCGATGTAGACCGTATCGAAAATAAAGCACCGCCGGTCATCGACCTAGATTACGATATCACCCTCAAGGAGGCGATCCGCCTCCTTAATGCGGGTCCTTTACCGATCAAGTGAAGGTTTTTATCATCACTCCCGAGGAACTCTACCCCTCGGGGGCAGGAATTCAGCTGACGGCACGCCTCGAAGGAGAGCGATTCCATTACCTAGTCCGGGTGAGGCGACTCGACGTGGGATCGGTTTTTGAGGCCGTTGTCAATGATCAAAAAATGCAAGCCTTGATTCTTTCTAAGGATGCCACAAGTGTAGCGGTAAGCCTGACCCCCCTTGTAGCTCCCCCTGCCGACTTTCCGCGTTTATACTTGATGGCCGCGCTTCTGAAAGGGCGCAAGCTGGATGACGTTGTCCGGCAGGCCGCTGAATTAGGCACTGCCATCTTTCAGCCCCTTCAAACAGAGCATTGCGTGGCTAAATGGCAAGAAGATCAGCCTGAAGCTCGTCTAAAACGTTGGAATACCCTCGCCCGCGAAGCCTGTCAGCAGTCAGGGGCGTACCCGGTCATGGAAGTTCGCCCTGCGCAGTCGTTAGAGTTTACCCTTCGTCAGTGGGATAAGCGTGGTCCCCTGCTCTTCTTCCATCAAACCCCCCTTGCCAAGGCAAGTCTTCACGGCTATCTTTCTTGCCATCCCTCCCATATTGGCATCCTTATTGGTCCCGAGGGAGGTTTTTCTCAGGGCGAGACGGACTTCCTTATGAATCAAGGCGCGAACCCCGTATGGTTCGGACCTACCGTTTTCCGGGCGGAAACCGCCAGTACGGCCGCCCTGGCAGCTGTCAAAATTTTACTCCTGGAGAGTTCGACATGGACCACCCCCTCCTCAAAAATGTAAAACGCATCCTGTTGCTCTCGGTTCCTCTTGATATTATTCCCGAGGGTTCTGTTGACGATATTCTTGCTGAATTGATTGACAAGGCCGAGTCAGGAGCCATTGTTTTTTTGACTTATGCCAAACTAATGAAGGCCCGTCATGACCCCGAATTCTTGGGTTTTCTTCACAAAGCGGCGCTTTTAGTGCCCGTTTCCAAAAGTTTAGAAAATGCCTGTCGCTTTCTTCACCTGCCCCACCCTGCGCGGTATGAACCGTTTTCGTTCACGATCCGCTTTTTAGGAATTCTTGAAGCCAAAAGGAAATCGCTCTATGTTCTCGGTGATGACCATAAAGCAGTTCAAACAATTGCCGGCAATATGCGAGCGTCCTTTCCCGGCATCAACCTTGTGGGCCGACATGCGGGCTTTTTTCCCCGCGAAAGTGAGGGTTCCATCCTTCAGGCAATCCAAAAAGCGACTCCCACTCTTCTCCTCGTAGGTCCGGGAATTCCAGGAAAAGACAAGTGGGCTTTTCGGCAAACAACCAACTTGCCGGTCAAGCTCTTTGCCTACACTGACGATTCCTTCCGCATCATGTCTGGCAAAAAACGTCGCCCTTCGCTGTCGACTTTTCGCCAAGGGGGGCCCCGATGGTCTAAGTTTCTTCGAAACCCCTTCCGGGCCTTCAAAGTATTCTCGTACCTTTGGTTTGGTATAATTCTCTTAGTTTATCGATTACGTCGTTAAATATTTCTCAACTTACTCTTGCGAAACTCCCAGAATATGCTATTTTAATTAAAAAAGCACGAGGGAGAGGGAATGAAAAAACCCAAGGTTCGCATTCTCGTCACAGGTCCACAAAGAGAACTCCTTAATAAGTTTCAAGGAGTTGTACCTGCCCACTATGAGGTATTTCCTTGTTCAGCCTGGACAGAAGTAGAAGACGCAATCCTTGCCTATAGCCCTCATCTCGTGGTCGAAATTCACAATCAAGAGCATTGCTGTCCTGAGGCCAGCGTAAAATTCCCCGAAATTCCTTTTTTGCGACTTGAAGAGGCCGACCTAGAAGCAAAGCCTGATGAGCTCGATGCCTTACTCAGCCAACCCGCCTGTCGCCTTGGTGATCTCTCATCCGAGATGCCACTTTTGGGAAACAGCGTGACACTAAGAAACGCTTTGTCGCAAATGCATAAATTGGCCCGTTCACGAGCCCCAATCCTCCTGACGGGTGAGAATGGGACAGGCAAGGAATTAGCGGCCAAGGCCATACACCAATGGTCGCCGTGGAAAGACGGGCCTTTTGTGGCCGTGAATTGTGCAGCCATCCCTGCGGCTCTTGCAGAAACCGAACTGTTTGGAAACGTGAAAGGCGCTTTTACTGACGCTATTGACCGCAAAGGGTGCATCAGTCAGGCCAGTGGCGGTACGCTCTTTCTCGACGAGGTGGGCGACTTGCCGCGCGAACAACAAGCAAAACTCTTACGTATTTTAGAAACAAAAGATTTTCATCGTATTGGGTCTTCGACCACCGAGACTGGAAATTTTCGCCTCTTGTGCGCCACAAACCTCAATTTAGCTGAGGCTGTCAAAAATGGCGCCATGCGCCTGGATTTTTACCATCGGATTCGCGTCGCCGAAGTGCGGCTTCCTCCTTTACGGGAACGTTTAGAAGATCTCCCCCTCCTCGTTTCTCATTTCCTTTGCCAGCTTGACCCCGGCAGAACGCTTACGATCACCCCTCACGCTCTGCAAAAACTACAATCCCACTATTGGCCCGGAAACGTCCGAGAATTACGAAATAGTGTTGAACGCGCTATTCTCCTGCGTGATAGCGATCGTTTGGACGCAAAAGACTTTGACTTAGCTCAAGAATAACTCAAAAAAGTGAAAATTGATGTTGAATTCTTATCGGTAAAGTGTAGAATTCAGCTACGGACAATGAGCGACGCTGATTTGACAAAGGGTTTTGACATGCCTATTATTACGGAGAATCCGTGCCACCTCAACGGCAGAGTTGAATTGCTCGTTCCAAGAGGATTGATATGAGTACAAACAATGACATCGTCCCTGGTTTTGACGATGAAAAAGACGATAGCCTCAAGATTAGACTTCAAAAAGTTGAGGGCGTAGAGGGCTGTCTGGTCTTATTTCTTACCGGCTATATCGATACGTACAACTCCAATTTCTTTCAAAAACGAGTTTCCAAAGCCATTGATTCTAATTTCTACAAAATTGTTTTTCAATGTTCGGGTTTAAATTACGTTTCTAGTACAGGCATTGGATCCTTTACCGCCTTTCTTAAAGCGGTTAAGCCAAAGGGTGGCGACATTGTCCTCTTAGAAATCCAACCCAAGGTTTATGAAGTCTTCCAGCTTTTAGGTTTCTCACAATTTTTCAACATTAAGGATAACCTTGAGGAGGCTGTGAAGTTTTTCCAAGCAGAAGGCTCTGCCGATGTTGCTGAGAATGGTGTTTTTCCGAAAACTTTCAACTGCCCTATTTGCTCTAAACGCCTCAAGGCGTCAAAGGCCGGCCGTTTTAGATGCTCGGAATGCAAGACCATTTTGGCGATCGATAACGCCGGTCAAGTCTTTCTCGGCTAGGAGTTAGCATGACGGGGAAACAAAAGTTGGAAGCATATTTCCAACAGCTTGGGGTAACGGTTCAGGCAGTAGACGAGAATTCATGGATTGTTCAAGACGAGGAAACCGGTCTTCAGCCTACAGCTGTCGTTTGGGAAGATCCCATTGTGATTCTTAGGTTGACGGTTATGCCTCTTCCTGCAAAAAATCGCGAAGCTTTCTTTGAAGCTGTTTTGCGCATGAATGCCAGCGATCTCATGTATGTTTCTTATGCGGTAGAAGGTGACACGTTGATTTTATGCAAGTCCTTCTTGCTGGAAACTCTCGACTTTCCCGAGATTCAAGCCGCTTTTGATGAGATTGGCCTGACGCTCATTCAACATTACACGATTCTTTCAAAGTTCAGTTCGTAAACGAAGGAGACCTTCATGGGTATTTGGGACAACCTAAAACGCGTTTTTAAATCCAATATCAACGCGGCAATCAGCAAGGCCGAAGATCCCACAAGGATTCTAGAACAAACAATCATCGACATGAATGAACAGCTGATTGAAAACAAAAAAGCTGTTGCCACGGCCATTGCTGATGAAAAACGCCTGGAAAGACAATACCAGGACAATTCGACCCAAGCCAAAGACTGGGAGGGCAAAGCCGTTCTCGCCGTCAAAAGTAACCGGGACGATTTGGCCAAAGAGGCGTTATTACGCCAAAAAGAATATGAAGATTTATCATCTCAATTCAAACAGCAGTTTGACGCTCAACACCAAGCCGTCGAAAAGCTAAAAGACTCATTAAGACAGCTCCAGCAGAAAATTGATGAAGCAGCTCGAAAAAAGAACATTCTTATAGCCCGAGCGAAACGTGCCGAGGCTCAGAAAAAGATTTCTGAGACCATGAGCAACATGTCTAACAATTCTGCGTTCGAGGCCTTCGATCGCATGGCCGTCAAGGTCGACCAACTGGAAGCTGAAGCTAGTGCAGCGGCTGAACTTGAAGATTTGAGTGGTACAAGTGATTTAGACAAACAATTCAAAGAGTTAGAAAAAGGTGGTACCCGAGCCGATTTGCTTTTAGAAGATTTAAAAGCCAAGATGAAGACTCAGGAAGTTGCCGCCCCCACCCCACAAGAAAAATTGAATTGACCATTTTTCTTTCAACCACGGACCGCGACCTTGTACAGCATTTTTTATCAGGTCAACAGATTCCCGGTTTGACGGTTCAAATTGGTCCGTCGTTTCATGACGGGCCGTGGGACTTGGCCGTTGTTCCTGTCTCAGAATTTCTTCTGCTACGCTCCCATTATTCCCTGATGACGCAAGGGGTTTTGTGGATGCCCTACGGTCCTGCGCATCTTTTGCGAACAGCTTGGGTTCGTGGCGCTTGGGACTACCTCAAAGAACCGTGGGATCTTTTCGAGTTAGAAATGCGTGTTTCTCGGCTTCAAAGCTCTGAGCTGAGTTGGGAAAGTCATGGTTTGCATTTTCATCTCAAAGACGGAAAACTTTGCCTAGGTGAAAAAATGACGCCCCTTAGTTCGGACGAGGAATCCTTGCTTCGTTCTCTTTTACTTCGACGCGGTTCACCCGTTTCTCGACAGCTACTGGAACAAACAGAACCACGCAACAGGGCGCACTCTCGAGCGTTGTCGATGCAGATTTCCCGTCTCAGAAAGAAGTTTCGTGGCTTGGGTTGGGTTGAGGGTGACCCGATACCGGCAGACCGACTTCAAGGGTACCGCCTTCCTTGATGGGGGGCTAAGGTCGTGTTATCTTGTCCCCTGTGAAAGACGCCTTCCGACTAACCTTTCAATTTCTTGTAACGTTTATCGTTCTTCTCTCGGCCTTTTTGGCGTTCTCGTTCTTTTTTGTCCCTCATATCCCCGGTATTCTTTTTAGCCCCTTTACGCATCAAGCTACCGAAGGCCTCCTGTTGGCCGAAATTGGCTCCGTGTGTGTGGCGTTAGGCTTGATGCAGAGAAACCGCCCTAGTTATCGTTTGTCTTTTTTTTCCGTTCTCGTGGCTTCTTCTCTCCTTTTACTCTTTTCGTTTCCGCTGTTGCTTTCACAAACCCTTACCCCAACACAGCGACTTTCGACGTCGATCCACTTTTGGCAACTTGAAGGTAACGAGCGGCTGTACATTCCCCCGCAGCCTTTCGCCGAAGGCCAGTTTCTTAGAAACGTGGTTCTGATACCCCAAAAACCGCCCATGAGGGTTATCGATCAAGTGCAATACGACCCTTGGAACAAACGATTTGTCTACGATGGGGCCTTAGGTGCTGGCCAATGGCGTCCCAACTCGGCCGAGTCTCGTCTTTATAAGGAACCGGGAGTTCTAGCTTCGCTGCAAGACGACTTGTTCTGGGTGTATAGCACCTTAAAAACATCCTATAAAACGGACCCAGGGGTTTTCACGATTCTGGCAGTCCTCTACGTCGGCTTATTCCTCGGTCTCGCCCCGTTCTTTCTTACCATACGCTGGGCCTTTGTCCGATGGATTATTGTCTTGTTAGCCGCGAGGTTTTATCTCGCTTTAGCCGCTTTTTCCTTCTCAACTGTTCCCAGCATCCTTTCGCGCTGGTTTCCTCCTAGTTCTCTCCTAGGGCAGAACGTAGGGCTCCTGGTTCTTGCCTTGGCCGTTCTAGGTCTCTTTTTTTTAACGATGGCTCTCTCACGCCCGGCCAACGAGGACCGCTGAAATGTCAAAAACCGTTGTTCGCTTTCTAAAAATTCTTTTTTTCTCAACCCTAGTCTGGTTGCTATGGCTTGTGGCCCACCTGCTCATCTCGGCCTTCGCTTCACCACTTTGGGGCATACAACCACTCCCGACGTTGCCAGAAGATGCGATTGTAACCTCTGGTGTGGTGTTGATTAAGGGTTTATCTCAAGCCTTTTCTTGGTTATTTCTCAGCGCCTTGATGCTAACCTTTGCGCTTAACCCCGATTCCTCCTTACCCCTTGCCAGTCCCGCTCGAATACTGTCCAGCGTTTCCTTGATTAGCATTTTAGGAGCATCCGTTTTAGCCGTTATCACTTTACTGATCCACCCCCTTGTCGAAGACTATCTTCAGACTGAAACGTATAAAATCCATCAAACCAAAGCTCTCGAAAACACATTTACCGACCTAAAAAACCACGAAAATCAAATTCAAGACCACCAGAGACGACAGAGTGTCACAGAAGAAGAAGCCACCATCCTTCAAAGGCTAATTACGCTTAGGCCACATCAACGCTTTTATTCGGCTCAATCGCCCTTTGATTATGATTTCGAGTATCAAATCGTCCGCTCGCACCTGGAAATGGAAAAGTTCTTCAACTTACGCTTACTTCCGGGCGCCGACATCCCCCGCCCCGAGGATAAGGCGTCTGTCACCGAACTTTTAGCAAGAGCTCAACAACTACTCCAAGCTCCGTTGTATTCACGAGACAACTTTGAACTCAATCACTTAGCTTATGAATGCTTTATCCAATTAACCAATGCCACAAACCAAGGACTGACCATATCTTCGTCTCAGCTTCGCCAAGCAGAAAACCTTATTGACCTGTCTTGGCGCAGCATGAAAGATCAGACCCTTTCGGCTGACGAGCGCTTAAAAGCTAGTTATTTTTTTCGGAAAGGCAAAAGTCTCGGCGATTATCAGTTTCAAAACTACATTGAGGCGTACTACGGGTTTCAAGAACTTCATAAAGAGGATCCCAACGATAAAGAAGTGCAACGATACGAAAACCTTTGCCTAACAAAGCTTCAGGGAAAGATTCACTTTGCCCGTGACCTCAGGCTATTGTTTATGCTCCCCGGCTACGACAATATCAGTTTCCGCAACCCAGCGCCGCCCCTTCCCCCCAACGAGAATGCCATTGAACTCGTACATATCGGAAAACTCCTTGAAACGCCTCAAGCCGCCTTCGTCAAAGACTTTGAGGTCCTTCGGTACAGCCCCAACGGCAAGATTCTTCTTCATTGGATAGCCCCTTTTGGGGAATGGATAGGGCAAAATATTGTTTTTAACGTGTGGCACAAATCTCAGCCGTCTGAGGTGTTCCCTGAAGTCCTCACTCAAACTCCTGGGAACCGGCTCTTTCATAGCGATCAAAGCCTTCCGCCCTACCCTCTAGGAGTCTCTGCCACCGATATTGTGTTTCTGACACAGAATTCTATCCCACAGTCTTGGAAAACGGTCAATTTACTTACTGACGAACAAGGTCTTGCTCTTATGGGAGAATCCCCTTTGCCCTGGCAAACGGAATTTCTTTTCCGTTTGATCAGCCCCTTAGCGTTTCTGGCCTTATGCTTTGTAGGCTTTTGGGTGGCGTGGAGATCTCAAGTTCCACACCAAGGAAAAATGCCTTGGATCTGGTGGGTTTTGCTAGTGATTCTTCCCTTTGGTACCCAAGGTGTCATCGAGACTAGTGCCTGGCTTGCAAAATTGGTTACCGCCAAGATCATTAGTTTAGCAGGGCTTTGGGAAGCTGGCCTGCTGTTGGCAAGTCTTTCTCTTGTCGCGGTAGCCGGAATGACAACCGTCTGTTGGTGGCAACTCAGACCCCGCTCCAAGAAGAAAGCTTCTGAAAACCTTAGGTAAGCGCCTTTAAAATCAAATCGCCCATTTCTGCTGTACCCACCGTCTTTTGTCCCGGTGTGGCGATATCGCGGGTACGGTGTCCTTGACTCAAAACCTTAGAAACGGCCTGATGGACGTCCTGGTAGGCTTGTGGCATTCCAAAAGCATACTGAAACATCATACCCGTCGAAAGGATCTGAGCGATGGGATTAGCAATCCCTTGACCGGCGATATCAGGAGCCGACCCCCCCGAAGGCTCAAACAAACCAAACGACCCAGCGGTTCCTTGCGGACTTTGAGCCAACGAGGCGCTAGGGAGCATTCCTAAAGAACCCGCGATCATAGAGGCTTCGTCAGAAAGAATATCGCCAAACATATTTTCACACAAAAGGACATCAAACTGCCGAGGATTACGAATCAACTGCATAGCCGCATTATCGACATACATGTGCGACAGTTGAACGTCAGGGTACTGTTTCCCCACTTCTGTGACGATTTCTCGCCAAAATACCATAGTGGTGAGAACATTGGCCTTGTCAATGGAGCAAAGCTTTTTACCCCTCTGACGGGCGGCTTGGAACGCAACATGGGCAATACGTTCAATTTCAGCTTTTGTATACACCATAGTATCTACCGCTTTATCGCCTTCTCGGTACTTGGGCTGGCCAAAATACAAACCACCGGTTAATTCTCTGACAACTAAAACATCAAGCTCATCGCCGATAATCTCTGCTTTTAGCGGTGAGGCAGAGGCCAAACCTTTAAAGACTATGGCCGGCCGAAGATTTGCGAACAATTGAAAATGCTTCCGCAAGGGCAAAAGCGCTCCCCGTTCCGGTTGTTGTTCTGGCGGCAATTTTTCCCATTTTGGTCCCCCAACCGAGCCAAAAAGAATCGCATCCGACTCTTCACAGGTCTTAATCGTCGACTCAGGCAAAGCTTTTCCATGGTTATCAATCGCTATACCACCAACATCCGCAGGATGCTTATCAATCGTCATACCATACTTTTTTTCTAAAGCTTCGAGAATTCTCAGCGCCTGCGCCATGACTTCCGGACCAATTCCATCGCCGGCCAGAACAGCTATTTTCTTCTTCATGCAAATCTCCTTTCTGTGAGATTTCAGTATAGATTTCCCCGAAAACTTTGGCAACGAGCCTTACCAAGGAGTTTGTTGACTGAGAGTTAAGGGTAGACGAGGAAAGATCTCGAGCGCCTGCGACAAGCGGATTCTGTCCTGAGGTGGCGAGGATTGCGCTAACGATAAAAGTTTCAGGTTAGCCGCAATGAGTCCGCCGACCTGCCGTGTTTTTCGAACAATCTGGGCTTCTTGCGCGCGAATTTTTTGCAAAGCCTGGTCATCGATTTCGGTAATATCCAACTCTTGATGATTGTCATACAAATCAAAACCTAAGGAGGTCTCGATGGCTTGGGCTTCTGTTAAATACTTTAAAGCCTCGGCAAAAGTCCCGGTACGGACCCGTAACCCTGGTCGGCCACGGTCTATCGCCGCCGCGAGGTTGTTTTCTACTTCAACCAAGCGTTGAATCAAATAGCGGTGGGACTTTCGTTTGCGCAAGTCTAAATTCCGGATCGTATGGCGTTTGATTTCTAAGCGTTCTTTCAAAGAGCGATAGTACCCGTCTGCCAAGGCATAGTTTCCCGTTCGAAACAGCGCATTGCCCAAAGCATAGAGAAGGTTGTCGTTGTCTTCGCCTTGCGGTGATTCTTCAATTTTTAAAAAACTCAGAACTGCCTGTTGATAATTCTTTTTTTCATAGTTAATAACTCCGATGCGGTAGGTGATTTCCGACGTCGCCAATCCCATCTGTTCTGCTTTTTGATACAGATCCAGTGCCCTATCCCAACCACCTTTCATGGATGGGTCAGGCGAGTTTTTCGTCCCTGGCGTTTGCGCGTAATATAGGTCTGCCAAATCCGCATACACTTTGGCATAGGAAATTTCTGGCGAAAGCAGTTTTTGATAAAGGCCTTCTTGATACCGACGAAGGGCGTTTACATAATACGATTCTGCCTGCAAAGGTTCATTTTCCTGAACAAAAATTTCACCGATTCGATCGAGAACCTGAATTTCTCCGCCCCAGCGGTCATAGCGCCTCTGCTCGCGCGCTGGCATCTGTTCAAAATAAGCGTCTGAGGCTGCAAGAGCTTTTTTTTCTTCAGTAAAGTTCCAAACCAAGCGATAGTAACGCGCTAGCTGTTCATGAATTTCAGGGAGATTTTTTCGAACCGCCAAAGCTTTAATCAAAATTGTGTCGACACCTTTTAAATAATGCGGTTGATAAAGAATATTTGAAAGCGCATAGGGGTGCGGTGGGGGTAAGTTGACTGGCTTTGAACTCCCTGACTCCTCTTGCCTCAAGTTCTGGGCCGTCGAGTCGCTAGGCTCGACGATCACAGGCTGAGGCTGGGGTCCCGCTGGCCAATTATCATATGAGGAGATGCGATATTCCTCTTCGATGGTCCGTTGGCGAGGGACCACCCTCTGTTGTGCCCTGTCGCGGGCAATATGACGGTTGATCAGCCACCGGGCTAATTGAGCCGCTCCTTCAGGATCAAATTGAGCATGGGGGTCCTGGAGGAGTCGGTCGCGAAAGTGCAAAAGCTGGGGCTCTTGGTCTGTTTGAATAAACAACCGTACAAAGCGCCATAAAATAACCCAATCCTCTCCGTATTTCTGGCGATAATCACTAAAAGCCTGATCTGCTTCACGGTAATGTTCTCTCGAATTGAGCTTTTGAGCCCAAACCATAGCATTGTCGCCTTTGCGAAGAAGCGCCTCTTTGTCATAGGGGTTCAAAGCAAACAAAGGCTTAAGCAGGTTTTTGGCGCGACGAAAATGGGCATTAGGGTCTAAGCCATCGTCACCGTACCAGGTCTCAAAGCGGGAGTATTCTAGCAAACCCTTACGGTTCGGGTTAAGAAAAATCAGTTTACCTCGAAGCTTCGTTGTATACGACGAGGGATGATTAGGGTCTTCGGCTAAGAGTTTTAAAACCAGAACATAAAACTGCCGAGCGGCCAAACGCTTTTCAGCAAGCTTTTGTTCGAGAGCAGCACCCTCCAGGCCCGAAGGTAATGGTTTAAAAAGCAAAGAGAAACGATCTTCAAGCGCTTTACGGTCGGCATCTGCTTCGGGTTTGATCGAAGGTTGAAGCAGTTCCAAATACTTTCGTTGGGCTCGAGCATAGTCGCCAACATCTTCAAACGCACGGGCATATTGAAAGAAACGATCCTGAGCGGGCCAATAATAGTAGGCTTGGTCAAAAAATTCATCTGCTTGACGACTGTGATCGGCCCGGATTTCAGCCAAGCCTCGGTTGTACAGGTCTTCGGCCCGAAACGGCCGCCATAAAAAATTCCAAAACAACAAAATCAAGAGAGCGGCGGCAACCGTCGCAACTACCGAAATCTGAAAGATCGGCCCGGTTACAGTCCTAATGTTGTACCAAAGAGAAGCGCGTTGTGCCTCTAAAGCCTCGCCGGATCCTTTTTCATACCCTGTGGGCACCGAGATTTTTCGACCGAGAATTTTGCCAACCGCCACCGCCAACGCTCTGGTCGAGGCCCCACCCGTCAGAAGGGTAACCACCTTGGTGAGATCTTCGAGCGTAACTTCTTTTTCTCCGATCAACTCTTCAATGGCCAATTTGAGGTCAAGCGGTTGGCGAGCCAAAGTCTGTTGCAATGCAGCAAACTCTTCTTCCGACAACGAAAGATTCTTTTGTGCCGCCTCGATTTCAAGATCAATCTCGGTAGCCGGGTTCAAGACATCGTTATCATAGTGATCAAAGGCTGTGATACCGAACTGAGTTTCAAAATCCCCTAAGGGGAATTCATCCGCCTCGCCTTTTTCATCAAACGCTTCGACATCTTCTTCTTTAGTTTCAGCAAACCCCGAGAGTTCTGAAAAGTCAGTGGCTTCAAAGTTAAAATCATCGGCTGAGCTACCTTGATCGAACGCGGCTTCATCAAACAACGCTTCGTCAAAATCTTCAATGCCACCGCTGGCTTTGGAAGGAGGGGTAGTTATTTCCACAGGAACGCCAAAGTCATCCTCGGCCAAAAGAGCGTCGAGGTTACGCAACGCCAAGGATTCCGCCGAAGGTTCACTCGGTTCTTCAGGCTCTGGTAGCTCTTCAGCTTCAACAGTATCGGTTTTTGCAGGCCCCAACAGGGCATCGAGATCCGCAAGCTCGGAGCCGGAGGCGTCGGGCAAAGGTGTGTCAAAAAGATCCCCAAGTCCATCGTCAACGGGAGGCTCCAGCTCCTCGAGTGGCTCAAGAGATTCAGGCGCCTCGACGTCTGACGAGGTCGAATTTGCCAGGGGCATGCTCCCCAGCAGATCTTCTAAACTTTCCCCCAAGGCTTGCGGCGGAGCAATCTCTTCGGGCGCAAGTCCTTGCGCTACCCTGAGCGCATTTTCGCCGGCAAGAGCCTGAATTTGAGATTTAAAGTGTTCAATCGCGTCAATCGCTGGCATGCTGTTCTTTTTATCGGAAAAATCTCACCTAGGGTGAGGTGAAGTTCCTTTTCCGTGCTAAACCCTTCACGAAGTTTGACGACAAGTATACTAGAAGGATTTGTTTGATGAAATTGCCTTTCCTTGCCTTCGTGCTGGGATTTTCTATTGTTTTTAACCTTCAGGCCGCCCCGCAGACCCTGCCCGACCTGGATATGACGCTATACTTTCAAATCATTCATTTGACTCATGCCCAGCCGCCAAGGATTTTTGATCGAAAGCTCATTTTAACTTATGATGCCGACCCTGGTGCGCGGTATGTTGCGGTAGCTTTTGCCAGCGAGCATTTTTCTCAGAGGCATATTTTTTCGAAAAATCAGAACAATGTCTTTTTTTATGTCTATGACCTTCCCGCCAATGCGCCCCATGAAATTGATTACCGGCTGATCGTCGACGGCCTGTGGATCCGCGACCCTGGTAATGACTCCTATCGCAGCGACCCCAATGGTGATTTCTCGTACGTTGTGCTTCACGACGAAGAAATGCCGCATTGGAACAGCCCCGTTCAGTTGCCATACGGTGCGGTTGAATTTCGCTACCGAGGACAAAGTGGCCTGAGGATAGCTGTAATGGGAAACTTCAACAATTGGGATCCTTACCAAGATTTCTTGCATGAGGAACCCGGCCGGCCTGGGGAATACAGCCTGAGGCTGTCGCTGCCCCCCGGAAAAATCGTCTACGCCTATCAACTGGGCAACAGAACACGCCTTGACCCACTCAACCCTCACATCGTCAGTGATGACTCCGGTCAGCAGTACTCATACTTTCGCAACGTCAACCATCCCGCCCCATCGGTAATGGAAGCGGACCTTCCGACCTCGACTTCGTTTTCGGATCAGTGATGTCGGATCTTCCTCCCCTCGAGGCGGCACTTGCGCTTAAACGCACCCACCCGGATTTTCTCGACTTAACCGATTCCAGGTTTCATCAAAATGGCTTTGTTCCGCCCTTTTCTGTGATTCGTCAAGCCTTTGAGGATTATTCGAAACAGCCGTTTTACGCACCCGACAGTAAGGGCCGCCTCAACACCCGTGAAACCATAAGCCGTTTTTACCAAACGCTGGGATTTGATCTTTCTCCTGACGATATCCTTTTAACGGCGGGAACTTCTGAAAGCTATCAGCACTTATTTCAGCTCTTTTGTCCACGCGGGGGAACGATAGCTCTGCCAAGGCCAGGATACCCCCTGTTTGAACACCTGGCGTCTGAACGCCAAACCGCTTTTTATAACCTCGAATTTTCGCGTTCTTGGCAAATTGATCCCCACTCTCTAGAGTCTATCCCCAAAGCTAACTTGATTGTTTTGATTAGCCCGAACAACCCCACCGGCTCTTGTCTGAACACCGAAAGTCTTGCGGCTGTACGGGCTTTTTGCCAACGGACAGGGGCACTGTGGATCAGCGATGAAGTTTTTGACCTTTTTACCGGCACAGAACACCTCCTGCGCCCCGGTGCCGTTTTTCAAGAACTGCCGGGCTTCACCTTAAATGGCATCTCGAAACGTTTCGCCTGCCCGGATTGGAAGTTATCATGGATCGCTTTGACGGGTTCCCTTTCCCAGCGACGAGACGCCGCCGAGGCCCTCGAATTTATTAATGATTTGTATCTAACCGCCACGTCCTTTAGCCAGTTATTAGCGGAACGACTCTTTGAAAAGCTCGGGCCTTCTCAAAAACTCTGGCAGGCCCACATCGAAGAAAATCGTGCGTGGCTGAGTCATTGGGCGGCAAATCTCCCGGTGAAGGGCTGTTTTTCACTGGGCGGAATCTACGTGCCGCTTCAGCTTGAGACCCCTGACGATGAGGCGTTTGTACTTCAGGCCTTAGAACAAGAAAATTTGTTTCTTCACCCCGGCTTTTACTACGACTTCCCCCCAGGTGAATCCTGGGTGGTTGTTAGTCTCCTCAAAGAGAGCGCCGCCTTTAGGCAAAGGCTTGAGCTTCTCCCAAGACTGATTTGCACCG
>JABEVK010000023.1 GCA_013044245.1 Spirochaetales bacterium
CAATACCTCTGTTCCCCCAGTTTTACCGCACTACCAGGCGCTGAGTTCCTATGTGGCGTCTTTGCCCGGGGTAGCTTCTTGGACCAGCCAAGTCTCTGGTTTCGGGTTTGTCAATCTGGGCTCTCATGGACAGGCTTTTACTCTGCTGTTTGGCGTTCACCCCTCACAATATTTTTCAACCTTTCATAGTTTAAAAATCGTCGAAGGCAGTTTGTTAAAAGACGGTGAACCCGGCATTATGATGTCGCGTCACAGGCTAGATGAAATCGCCAAGGACAACCACGTTCACCTTAAGGTCGGTGACAAAATCTTGATTAATAGTTTCAGCAAAGCGGGACTGAAGATTCGCTCAGTTCCTTTGGTCGGGGTTTATGAATATACTATTCCGACACAGGCTCTAGAAGTTCTGAGCTACGTGGACGCCGAAACGCTCCGCGCTCTGAATGCCTTAAGTCTAGGAACTATTGCTCCAGCTAAGCTACCGCCCAAGATTAACAGTTTGCTGAACGCCAGTTCCGACAACGCTTTTTTTTCTGACGCCGCCAATGGTCCCCTTCCTTCGCTTGGCTCAGCGCTCTCGTCATCGAGCTCGAATGAATCGGCACCCGCCATTACCACCCCCGAAGTGTGGAATGACCTGATGATCCGTTTAAAACCCGGAGTGGCTCCCGGCCCCGTCATTGCGGCCTTGAACGCCGAGTTCGCCAAACGCGGTTGGGATGTACAGGCTGTCGACTGGAAAGCGGCAGCGGGAACGACGGCCAAACTGACGGGTGTCACACAAGTCGTATTCAACGCTCTGTTGATCATCCTGTCAATTGTAGCCGTGATTATCATCCTCAACACCCTTGTGATTTCGGTGATGGAACGTACCCCCGAGATTGGAACCATGCGGGCCTTGGGTGCCAGCAAGGGTTTTATCCGCCAGTTATTTATCGCGGAGACCATGATTACTGCCCTGGTCTTCGGTTTACTGGGAATCCTCTTGGGGTCAGGGTTGGTACTACTGTTGGGTGCCGTTGGTATCGAAATCAACAACGATTTTTTACAAATTCTCTTCGGTGCTCGTGATCTGAGGCCCTTGTTAAGCTGGAATCAAGTCGGTATGGCTGTCGCGCTAACCTTGGGGATTGGTCTTGTGTCTTGGATCTACCCCGTGGCCGTCGCGCTCAGAGTAACGCCCTTGGCGGCTATCACCAGCGACTAGTCAGCGCGACAATTTGTGAACTCTCAAGGAGGAACCTAATGGGTATAAGAACCATGGCCTTGCGGAACTTAGGGCGGCAAAAACGCCGTACTGTTCTTCTGGGAGCCGCCATTGCTTTTGGCCTCGCGGTAGTCACCCTAGTGAACGGGTTAAGCGCCGGAATGATTCGTTCGTTGGAAGACAACCTTTCGAACCTCTTTACCGGGCAGATTTTTATTACTGGCACTGAAAAAACCGACAATGGTAAGGTCGTTCAACGAATCGACAACGACGCGGCCCTGTTGAAGGCTGTCAAAGACCTTAAGATTCCTTACGTGTATGAATCCCGAACTTCCGTGGTTCCCCAGGCTGGCCTTATCTCAGACACGTCGACCGCTTACCTTACCCTCTACGGAGTCGATTTTGGTCCCGATAGTTTTCTTTCACGCCGGCTTAGCCTGTTGGAAGGAACCCTAAACCTGGCCGGTACTAACGGCATTATTATTTCCGAAGGAGCCGCCAAATCGTTAGATGTCAAACTTGGCGACCGGCTTTCGGTGCAAGCGACGACAGAAACCGGGCAACAAAACGTTGTTGATTTTACTGTTCGCGGAATTTACCGAGACATCGGGTTAGCCTCGAGCCTGGCAGGGGCTTACGCCGACCGTCGGCAGGTTAATGTGTTGTTAAACCTCGCCCCCACCGACTATAACCAATTTGGGTTGTACCTAGGAAACATCACCCAAGTTGAGTTCTGGGGTCAAAAGCTCTATGCCCAACTTAAGGCGCAGGGAGTGCCGTTGTGGCCCCGTTCCTCGGATCAAAGCCAAATTGACCAAGAACTTAGAACCCAAACGTGGACGGGGACAAAGTTTCTGCTTCAAACCTTAGACGACAAACTTTCGATCGTTCGCGCCCTCTTTAGCGCTCTTGACGCCGCCGCTTTTGCCGTTTTGCTCATCCTGTATACCGTTGTCATGGTCGGCATCACCAACACCTACCGGATGGTCGTGCATGAGCGGACTCGCGAAATCGGAACTCTACGGGCACTGGGAATGCAGGCCAAAGAAGTGCGTCGCCTATTTTTGTGGGAAGCCGTCTTTTTAGCTTTGGGGGGTATCATTGCCGGTTTTATTGCTGGTGCTGTCCTTTTAGGGGTGACAAGCCTGTTTGACTTGTCAAGTTGGAAGGCGTTCACCATACTTTTGAGGAACAACCATCTACATCCGTTGGTGGATGCCGGTTCGTTTTTTGTTGATCTTGTGGTGGTTACCGCGCTCACAGCCTTTGCCGCCAGCTTTCCCGCTCGCAAAGCGGCACGGCTTTTACCAGCCGCCGCCTTACGCCAAAATTTTTAAAGACCCAGCAATTCAGGGAGGATTGTATGAAATTGGTGAATACGATGAAAGGACTGCTTGTTGTCCTACTGCTCTCGGTGGGGGTTATGCCAGCTATTGGCGAAGATCTTTCGCGCTTTCAGGCGCTTTTGGCAAAAATTGACGAACAAACAGACTTTCGCAATCACGATTTATCTGCCACGGTTACGGTTATTTCGCACAAACCTGGCGAAGACGACAACGTGATTCAGTGTGAATACTTTCGCCGCGACATTTCTGATAAGTTTGTTATTTTGATCAAAAAGCCCGAAGCTCAAAAAGGTCAGGGTTACCTCAAGATTGGCGACAATATCACGTTTTACGACCCGGATAGCGGTCAATTTTCAACCGTGACTGGTTCTTCGAACTTTCAAAACTCCGATGCCAAAAACTCGGACTTTCAAGATTCTACTCTCGCCAAAGACTACAAGGTGGTCAGTGCCGAATCTTACAAACTTGTTGATAAAGACACCTGGAAGCTAACGCTTGAAGCCGTGCGCAATACCGTGACCTATCCCAAGCGGATTGTCTGGGTGGAGAAATCGACCAACTTAGTTTTGAAAAGCGAGGATTTTTCACTCTCGGGCCGAGTTCTACGTACCTCGCTGTACGGTCGGTATATTCAAATCCAAGATCGCTTTATTCCGCAGATCATGCGGTTTGAGGACAACTTGAAAAAAGGTCAGGTAACCATGCTCTTTATTCAGAACCCTTCGCTGGCCAAATTACCCGACACTGTCTTTACCAGAGCTTTCCTCGAAAAAGTTAGTCAATAAAGGAAACGGCATGAAACGAACATTGTTGGTTCTTGTTGCGGGGGCGGTGACTCTTTTTCCTGCCCTTGCCCAAAGTACGTCAGACAGTGCTCCCTCAGCAGACATGAATACCAGTCAAGCCGAAGCGGATTTTTTTGGCAGTGATAAACCAACGGTTGAAAAAGCCAAACCCACGACGACCGACCCAACCCTGGCCTTTACGGCCCAAGGAACCAGTTGGGGGGGAACGTTATATGACAAAATCGAATGGAATGGCGGTTGGCTCGATGCGAACCCAAACTTTTCATCGCTAGCCGACAACTGGGGCGATAGCGTCAACTATACGTTGAACAATATTTTTTATATGAATTCACGACCTGATAAAAACTTTCGCGTGAAAGTCGCCTTGGTCTCTAACTGGCCCTTTACCCAAACGGTTTATCAACCCTACTACACCCCGTATCAGGTGATTTCGAGTTCTCCCACCACCACCACCACGACCTACCCCCTCACCATCCCCACCGTCCGGATTTGGGAACTATTTGCCGATGTTACGGTTGACCACTTTCTGCCCGCCTCGTGGGATACCAACCTGTATATTCGCTTTGGCAAACAAGAAGCCTCGTGGGGAGTTGCCTACTTCTACAGTGCCGGGGACGTCCTTTCTCTAACGGGGATCGACCCCAACAACCCAACCGCCGAACGCGAAGGACCTGTGGCGTTAAAAGTGGCGTTGCCCTTCCCCGACCAACGGGTCGATCTGTCGGGTTTTATGGTAGCTCCCGATTCGGTTTTTACCCCATCGCCCGGAGTTCCCGCTACAACGCCAACCTTTCGTGACCTAGGTTACGCTCTGCGTGCGGATGCGTCGCTGGCCAATATGCAGTGGGCCCTGAGCGGCTACTACCAACGAGACCAAGCCAAAAAGCTGGTTGGTGCCGTTTCGGGCGGCTTGGGCTGGCTCAACCTGCCGTTTTCCAAAGACATTAACTGGTTTACCGAAGAGATTTACGCTTACGGGGCCGACCGCTGGCTCGGTAATGGCAGTCAAACGCTGGGAAGTAGCGGTCTAACAACATTCACGGGACTTTCTAAACCCTGGCAACCCTACTTTTCGAATGTTTCGGGGTTTTCGTATACCAACTCGGAGTATAACGCTTCGATCCGTGTCGAGTACTATTACAACGGTGAAGGTTCGGCTAATCAGGACTACCCCCAAAAACTTTATAACGCCTACCTGCTTCAGCTTTCGGGAACCCCTCTGTTTGGAACCAACAATTTGTTAACAACCAATGATATTGTTTACCCCGGTATCCATAACCTTACGGCACTATTCAGCCTGACGACGCTGGATAATTCGAAGTTTGATGCCTCGGCTCTGCTTCAGCAGAACTTTTCGGACGGTTCTGGCTGGGTCAAACCACTTTTGACCTATAATTTCAATAATTTCTTTAGCCTGTACACGGGCTTACAGTTTGTTTGGGGTGCCAAGGGAACCCAGTTTCCTCTCCAGTTCCAAAGCTACACCAATGGAAACCCACAAACTCAACGTGTCACTTTAGTCTTAGGAGGACAGATCGGCTCGCAGCGATACTAAGTTTTTGCGCCTTCATTCACATTATAGAAAGAATCAAGTCAAAAAAACGACTCCCAACACTTGCATAAAAAAATCAACGAAAGTAAGATGTCCTCAGGGTTCAACAGTTTCAAATCGCCTCCTCGGGGTATCCGATGAGGCTTTTTGAAACGGTCACCCACACGTGGTCGACAAAAATCGACCAAAATGAGGAGTTACCATGCCTAGGTCTATGAAGACTATGGATGGAAACATGGCGGCAGCGCATGTTTCCTATGCTTTTACCGAAGTTGCGGCGATTTACCCAATTACGCCGTCGTCCAACATGGCGGAATACACCGATGAGTGGGCCGCCAAGGGCCACAAGAATATGTTCGGTGAAACCGTGCGGGTCGTTGAAATGCAGTCTGAGGCGGGAGCCGCCGGAGCAGTTCACGGTTCCTTGCAAGCGGGCGCTTTGACGACGACCTACACGGCTTCGCAAGGCTTGCTCCTGATGATCCCCAACATGTACAAGATGGCGGGCGAACTTCTCCCCGGTGTCATTCATGTCTCGGCACGCTCCTTGGCCAGCCACGCTTTGTCGATCTTCGGCGACCACCAGGACGTCATGGCTTGCCGCCAAACCGGTTACGCCATGCTGGCGACCAGTTCCGTGCAAGAGGTTATGGATTTAACCGCCGTCGCTCACCTGGCCGCGCTCAAAGCGCGAGTCCCCTTCCTGCACTTTTTTGACGGTTTCAGAACCAGCCATGAAATTCAAAAGGTTGAAGTTCTTGAATATGACGAGCTGGCAAAGCTTGTCGACCAGCCGTCTCTCACGCGCTTCCGGGACGGTGCTTTGAACCCCAATAGCCCGATAACCCGTGGTTTGGCCGAAAATCCTGACGTCTACTTTCAGCACCGCGAAGCTTCGAACCCCTTCTACGATGCCGTTCCCGAGATTGTCGAACAATACATGGGCGAAATCTCGAAGCTCACCGGTCGCACCTATAAGCCGTTTGTTTACTATGGGGCCGCTGATGCCACCGACGTTGTCATCGCCATGGGCTCGGTTACCGAAACCCTGCGCGAAACCGTTGACTACTTGATGAAAAAAGGCCGCAAAGTCGGTGTTTTAGTCGTTCACCTCTACCGCCCCTTCAGTGCCAAGCACTTTTTAGCGGTGCTTCCTAAATCGGTCAAACACCTCGCTGTGCTCGACCGCACGAAAGAGCCTGGCGCTCTGGGTGAACCGCTGTACCTCGATGTCAAGAGTGTGTTCTATGGTCAGGCCAATGCGCCCGTGATTGTTGGTGGCCGGTACGGTCTATCTTCTAAGGATACTACCCCCACTCAGATGATCAGTGTTTTTGACAACCTGACTATGAAGGAGCCCAAGAACCAGTTCACCGTTGGCATCGTTGACGATGTGACGTTTAAGTCACTTCCCCTTGCCACCGAAGAGGTGGTCGTTGTTCCCGAAGGAACGATTGAGTGTAAGTTCTTCGGTTTAGGTTCCGATGGTACTGTGGGTGCCAACAAAAACTCGATTAAAATCATCGGTGACCACACCAACCTGTACGCCCAAGCCTACTTTGCCTACGACTCAAAGAAATCAGGCGGCTTTACCGTCAGCCACCTTCGTTTCGGTAAAGACCCCATACGGTCCCCTTACCTGGTTAACAGCCCCGACTTCGTTTCGTGTTCCCAACCCAGCTACCTCGACAAGTACGATATGCTTAAGGGAATCAAAAAGGGTGGTACGTTCCTGCTGAACTCCCTATGGGACGCTGAAGAAACCAAAAAACGTCTGCCCGACTTTGTAAAAAAGCAGCTGGCTGACTCTGACGTGAAGTTCTACATCCTGAACGCCACCAAGATTGCTGAAGACCTAGGAATGACAGGCCGTACTAACACCATTCTCCAGTCAGCCTTCTTTAAACTGACCAATGTCATTCCCTACTCCGAAGCGGTTGGCTACATGAAGGATGCCATCAAGAAAAGCTACGGCAAGAAAGGCGACGACGTGGTCAAGATGAACTACGCCGCTGTCGATCAAGGCACCGAAGCTTTGGTCAAAATTGACATTCCTGCCGATTGGAAGAAGCTCACATCGAAAGCCGAGATCAGCGGTTCCGCTGCCGATGCTCCTGAGTTTGTCAAAAATGTCGTCGACAAGATCAACGCTCAACAAGGCGATGACCTGCCGGTTTCGGCCTTCGTCGGTCGCGAAGATGGCAGCTGGCCCAACGCCACAGCCAGCTACGAAAAACGCGGTATCGCTGTCAACGTTCCCGAGTGGGTTCCCGAAAACTGTATTCAGTGTAATCAGTGTGCTTATGTCTGTCCCCATGCCGTCATCCGACCATTTTTGGTTTCTAAAGAGGAAGCGGCAAAAGCACCGGCTGGGTTCAACACTGTCAAAGCCATTGGCAAAGGCCTCGAAGACTACGGTTTCCGCATTCAGATCAGCCCCTACGACTGTACCGGTTGTGGGAACTGCGCCGATGTTTGCCCCGGCAAAAAAGACGCCAAAGCTCTTCTCATGAAACCCCTGCAAAGCCAGATGCCTCAAATGGACGGTTGGAACTTTGCCCTCAAGAACGTCTCGTACAAGAGCGACCTCACGGGTGTGGGTAACGTCAAGAACAGTCAGTTTGCCAAACCCCTGTTTGAGTTCTCGGGGGCATGCGCCGGCTGTGGAGAAACTCCCTACATTAAATTGATCACACAGCTGTTCGGCGACCGCATGATGATTGCTAACGCTACAGGCTGTTCGTCCATCTATGGTGGCAGTTGTCCTTCGACCCCCTACACCACGAACACCAAAGGTCAGGGGCCGGCCTGGGCCAACAGTCTTTTTGAAGACAATGCCGAATACGGTATGGGTATGATTCTGGGTGTCAGCCAGCTCCGCGACCGCCTCGAAAAAACAATGAAAGAAGCTCTGGCCAGTGGGGCCTCGGGTGCCGTAGCCGAAGCGTTCAACGCTTGGCTTGCCGCCAAATACGACGGCGAAAAAACCCGTGCCGTTTCTGACAAGGTGATCGAAGTTCTTAAAGGCCACAGTGAGCCCTGGGCCAAAACCATCCTGGAACTGAAGCAATACTTGCCCAAAACCAGTCAGTGGATCTTTGGCGGCGACGGTTGGGCCTACGACATCGGTTACGGCGGCCTCGATCACGTCCTCGCTTCGGGCGAAGATGTGAACATCCTAGTACTAGATACCGAAGTGTACTCGAACACCGGCGGTCAGGCTTCAAAGTCAACCCCTGTTGGTGCCATCGCGAAGTTTGCCGCTGCCGGCAAAACGATCCGCAAAAAGGATCTCGGCTTAATGGCTGCCAGCTACGGTTACGTGTACGTCGCTCAGGTTTCGATGGGAGCAAACCAGGCTCAGTACTTGAAGGCTCTGCGCGAAGCAGAATCGTTCCCCGGTCCGTCGCTGATTATCGCCTACGCGCCTTGTATCAACCATGGTCTGAAAGCCGGTATGGGCAAAACTCAACAGGAAGGCAAGAGAGCCGTCGAATGCGGCTACTGGCATTTGTGGCGCTATGACCCGCGACTCGAAGCCGAAGGAAAAAACCCCTTCCAGCTCGATTCGAAGGAACCAGACTGGACCAAGTTCCAAGACTTCTTGCAGGGCGAAGTTCGTTACAACTCACTGGCTAAAGAAAACCCCGAAGCGGCTGGAGCTTTGTTCGCCGCCGCCGAAAAGAACGCCAAGTGGAGACTATCCACCTATAAACGGATGGCTAGCTTTACCGACGCTGCTCAGTAACAAAACAGCTCGGTCACTGACCTTGTAACGGTGAGCCCCTCGGTATCGAGGGGCTTACTTTTTTTTACGGTCGACTCTTTCGCACAAAATTTTAATCACAAACTTGGCAAGATTAAAGCTCAATCGTGCGGTGATGTAAGCACAAGCTCAGCAGTGCTACATTTCGCCAATAGACACTTCCGCCACAGGTTGTGGTTGAACAAGGGCCTTCTTTTGCCACACACGGCTCTTCCAGCGAAACGTCATAATGATTCCCCGCGTCCATTCGTCGGCTAAAATCGTCAGCCACATTCCCAAGAGTCCCCAGTGCAGGACCAGCCCTAGAAAAAAGCACAGCGGCAAACCCAAAAGGAAGGGGAACAACATGCCCATCATGACAGGAAAAACCACATCGCCAGACGCACGCATAGATTGAATGATAACCAAATTGAAAGTCCGTCCTGTTTCTAAAATCACGCTGATTAGCATAAGTTCAGAGCCCAATGTCAAAATAAAGTTGTCGGTGGTGAATACGCCCAACAGGGGGCGTGCCAAAGCGGCAATGATACCCACCAAAGTTACGGTCAACCCTAGCGAAATAAAAAGGGAACGCCAAACCAAACGGTAAGCTTGTTCGGGCTTGCCCGCTCCGACAAGGTGACCCACCAAAATCTGTGTACCAAAGCCAATCGACATACCGATGATGATGACGTACGACATGATGTTCATCACATACACCCGGGTTGCCAACACCGTTGCTCCGAGTGTAGCCATAAAGCTGATCATCACAATCTGACTGACCTGATAGGCGATAGGTTCACCGGCCGAGGGAATCCCAATCGAGAGGATGCGCCAAAGCGCCTTCCAACGTAAGCGAAAATAATCTTTCCAACCGATTTTAAAGGGCGCATACCGGTATAAAAAGTACAGCATCACCAAGGCCCCAAGACTACGGCTAACACTGGTCGAGATTGAAACTCCCAAAACCCCAAGGTGAGGAGCTCCCCAGGCCCCATAGATAAAAATGTAGTTCCCCAGGATATGCACGGCGTTCATGCCGAGGTTGACGAGCATCGTTACACGGGTGAACCCGCTGGCACGAAGGGCCGAACTCGAGGCTCCCAAGAGCGCTTGCATGAACAACGTCGCCCC
The DNA here is from genome assembly GCA_013044245.1 of Spirochaetales bacterium. Taxonomy (GTDB): domain Bacteria; phylum Spirochaetota; class Spirochaetia; order JABEVK01; family JABEVK01; genus JABEVK01. The sequence goes on from JABEVK010000023.1 coordinate 9,791, forward strand.
CACCAATCGGAGGTAGGTATCCACAGACGGGTACATATCTGTGGGTAACTGCATGACAATGCTGATTTCGTGACGAAAAATCACCAGGGCTCCGCTGAGCAACAAGCCAAAGATCATATTGATGGTAATCGACAAAGCCGTTAAGTACCCGCATTCTTGCCCCCGCCCGGCTCCCAGATACTGCGCAATCAAAACAGCAGTGCCGCTCGATACCATGTTCAGCACTAAAAGGATGACGTTGACCACCTGGTTGCTTGTCCCCACGGCAGCAACCGCCGCTCCCGAGACGTGTGACAGCATAAAGGTGTCGGCCGTCCCCATCAAAATAAACAACAGTTGTTCGATAAAAATAGGCCACGTAATTTTAAACAGGTTGTGAGGTTCTAACGATGGCGAGCTCATCGATTCTCGGTTCCTTTGTGAAAGGCGGTAAATAACTCGGCTGTCGCGAGGGGGTCAAGCCGAAAGGTCCCCATCACCAGCCAAGCGTGAGCGTCTATCCGCCCTGAGCCGTCGCGCCGTGCGCCTAACGTTAACTCGGCATACAATCCGCTTTTTTGCGCTCGTTCCCGTAACGTCAGGGCGAGAGCTAAACAAGGTACTTGACGACGAATGCGCCAACGGCGAACGGTCAACAAAAGCCGGCTCCACCGCTCCAGAGCCTTTTGTTCGTAGGCCGAGGGGTCACGCCGCACGATACCGGCAGGAGCTTTGGCAAGAATCCACTCCCGCTGTTGAGACCAGCTTTGACCTATCAGCTTAAGATCGACCTTGAGCAAAAGTAACCACAGCCGAAGGGCTTCGGGAGCGGAAAAAAGTTGATGCAAAAAATGTTGAAACGGCCCTTTCGGCCGCCTCATGGTTGCCGGTGGGCCAGCCCCTTAGCCAGTAAAAGGTCGATAAAAGCCGCCACATCTTTGGTCAAACGCTCTCGGTCGACGGCAAATTCGCCCGCCAAAACGTCCACTGCGGCCTCCTCGCTCCGTGTCTTTTGCAAAACTTCAAAAATTCGGCGAGCCGTTGGGTTCAACCCGAAATATTTTCCCGTCGCGGCATCTAAGACCACGGCTTCGTTATCGATTTGACTGATCGACAGAGTGTCCGACAGCACCAGCATTATTTCTCCTTTTCTGAGACGTCCGAAACAATCGCCTCAATGGCATCAAGAACTTCGTCAAGCGCCAAACGCTGAACAGGACGAGTCAACATCACGACACGTAGAGGCGCCACTGTCTGGGCCGCGGCGGCTAACCTTGCCGCTGGATCGCCTACCCCCGGCAGATTGTTCAAGTGGGGTAAGAGCATTTGTAGTTTTCGGTGGCCTGTTACCTCTTCTTGTGCCAAGGCATCGCCTACCCTAAGAACAATGGTAGCCTTAAGCCGAGTCGAAGTCGCGGCGGGAAAACTCAAAGCAAACTTCCCGTCGGCCCCCGGTAAAGCCTGCGAGTCACCGCCTAAAAGCGGCCAAACATCGGGCAAAAGACGGGTATTCAAGACGGTTGGTGAAACAATCCCCTCGTTGACCGAGACCAAATCGTCGCACAACAACCCCCACCCACGCCTCAGCAACCCCGTGACAGTTGTAGACTTCCCTGCTCCTTTGTTTCCAACAATCAAAACCGCCGAGCCCGTACGGGCCGCCGCCGAGCCGTGAAACGAACACAGCCCCCGGGTCACGGCAACAAAACCCAAAGCCGCCCGCACAATCATATCAGCCGCCGATTCAAGGGGACGGTTGACTTCAAGCAGTTGTTCCCGGAGAACAAAATCAATCCCACCAGCCCTCAAAGCGTAGTGGTCCTTGACTACCACCCAGCTCAGCACAACAGCATCCTGTACTAGGTCGTTGGCATCGTGAGAAAACTCGCGATGTTTGATGAATAAATCCCAGGGTTCTGCTCCGGGGGGTAGCGGCAATTCACCCTCGGCGTAAATTCTTAGCCCGGCAAAACTATAGCCAGGCATCAAGGAAGTCCCACCGCAAGGCCAAAACTCCCCCCTGTTGAACCATCTATTGAGCTCACTACCAGGTAGTAGGTTCCTGGCTGAAGGGTCACCGTCAGCCTTCGTGATAAATCTGTCCTAGAGGCAAAACTACTGCCGTCGGGCAACTGAACGCTGGTCATAAGGTCCGACTCCATTAGCGATAGGGCGACAGGCGCGGTGTAGGCCGAAGAGTTATTTTTGTCGGCCCACGCCACCGTCAAAGTTTCTGGTTGAGACACCAACAAACTATAGTCGGCTTGGTTGACCGGGTACGGACCCGTCGAAAGCGGTTGGGTCAGCGAATAGAGACTCAGTGTAAGGCTCCCTGGAGTCAAAGCTCCCGAAATGAGCGCAAACAATCCGTTCGTCAACGGGGTATACGAAGCATAGACGATGCGCGAAGGTAGCGCCCCAGCTCTAAACGCCCTAAAGGCAAAAGTCACGGGGCCAGTAACGGTGGGAAAGGCGGGAGAGGAAGAACTCCACAACGTATTGGAACTACTGAGCGTTGGGTCAGGGGGTACAGTTCCCAACGGGGCGCTTGTCCAGGTCACCTGGTCCCCCGGGAAGGCTGTGACCCTGATAGCGGTATTTGCGGGCATGTTTCCACTGGGGGGCGCAACGAGTGGCGGGTCCGCACGCGCCGTCAAAAACGTTTGGCTGACTAGGGGCGGTACGGTCGAAATCACCGTCCATAACGAATTGCCAAGCACCACAGCGTCGGGCCCCTGCAAATCAGACAGCCGTTGATACTGCCACCCCTCACCATTGTTGAACCAAGCCAAGGGGCTTCCTGATGCTGACACCCCGGCCAGGAGAATCCCCGAAGGGGTATCTGCCAACAGCGGAGCCGTTAACGACTGCGGTGTCGCCGAGACTGACCAGGACCAAGGCAATGTCGTCGGCCCGAACGAAGCTTGTGCGAGCTGTTTTGCCCCAGCAACCCAAACGCTCCCCGGGTTTCCGTTTTGTACGGTAGCGGTAACAGAGGCATCGGCCCAGGGCAACGGGGGTGCGGCATACCATTCCCCTATTTCGCCGTCCTTCCACAACTGGGCATTCCACACCTGATTGGTGGGGCCGCTGGTCGTATAGCCACCACTTAAAAAAAGACGACCATTCACCACAAACGGTGCGGCTCCGGCGAGGGACTCAGGGAGAGGACGGAGATTCGTCTGCCAAACCGAGTTTGAATACCCGAGGTGGCCGTCGGGGTTGATATAGGTAAACCAAACCGCCGCCGAAGTTCCTGCCGAAGTTTGTCCACCCAGAACATAGAGTTGCTGGTTGGCGGCTACTACAGCGGGTGACAAAACGCCTTGCGGCAAATTGGCCTCTTTTGTCCAATGACCGGGATTCAGGGCCGAGGCGCGCCAAACAGCCGGAGAAGGTTGCCCCGAGGCGTCATAGCCACCCACCAGGTACAGGTACTGCCCCCATGATGCTAAACCTGCTCGTGAGGTCAAAGGGCCCGAGGCTCCCGAGGTGGGGTTCGTGCAAGAAAAAAGAGTTAGGCACAAGGCCAGCACGAAAAAAGGTTTCACCAATGTGACTCCACGGGTTTGCCGCCTAAAAGGACTTGAAGCTTACGTTGCGCAAAGAGGATCGGACGCAAAAAGTAGTAAGCTGAATAAGGCAATTTCCAACGGGATAAGTACTGGATGTCGAGGTCATTCGGTAACAGGAAGTCTCCAGCACTACGCAAGAAGCGCCGGTAGGCCCCCCGAGTCAGCCCGTGAAGAAACACAACACGGTGCTTTCTGCTAGGCCCCATTTGGGACATCAAAAGACCGGCGTTAGCAAAGTTCCGTTCGGCCATGATTCCTAAAATGTTAGCATCCGGATGATTTGCTAAAAGTTCCTGTAAGTAGGCAGGGACAGGCCCCAGCTTTAAGCGCCTCACCAGAGCGGTAAAAACCGCAACCGTCGCTTGGGGGTCTAAAAACGTGTAGCGAGCGGGTATGGGTCGCGCTAGCAGGGTGCGTACTTTGTCTTCAAAGCGAGTTAGCATCGCCAGAGAATCGAGCACCCAATGAAGTTGACACCAAGAATGTTCCGCCCCATGGATCAAGACGTACACGGCGTGACGCCCCGGTTCTAGGGTACGACACGAAAAGCCGCCCCCTTGCACCAGTACTGAGGTTTCCCAGGCTTCATCAAAGCCGAACGGAGCCGTAGACAGGCTTGCTCGGCTCCTACCATGAATCTCGATAAAAACCGGCATACCTTTTTTGCGAAACGCCATGTGCCGCAGTTTCATGGCGCGTTTGAGCCATGAATCAAAACCTTGCTGGTGAACTTTATTGTCAGGAATTACAAAACCCCGAGCCAGCATCAGCTTTACTGCTGACTCAAAGTTTTCGACAGGGACCAAAATATCTAAATCGCGAAACTCCCGTTCGTGCGGGTTCCCCCACAACTGGATGGCCAAGGCAGGGCCTTTCACCGCCAAGGCTCGTATCCCCTCGCGGTGAAACTCTTCAAGAACAGCGGTTCCCGCTTCCAGGATCCAACTTTGTACCGCGCGGCGCGAGGCGGCCTGCTTGTAAAATTCTTGCGCCCACGTTTCGGTTAAAAGCTCGTTCGGTGAGCCGAACACTCCCGAGGCAAGAACAGCCTGCGTTACGGCTACCGCTTTATGCCGTGAAGCCACATCGAAAAGCCTACTAGGGCTAAGGCTTGCCAAGGGTTCAGGCTCGGGGGCTTCGAAGCCTCGGTAGCGTGCAATGGCAGAAGTAACCCAGTAGGTTTCACGGTCGACTTTGGCAGGGCTCATGTCTTGAGTTTAATCGATTCTTTTAGCAACGCCAAGACACAGCCGTCCGCCTATTTTGCAGGGGCTAGCTCGACGAGCTCTCAAGGACGCCCTGAACTCCAGGCTGGTTGGCAAACTCTCTTACTTCGCGACTAATTCGCATCGAACAAAAGTGGGGTCCGCACATCGAACAAAAGTGTGCTTTTTTCGCCCCTTCCTGCGGGAGCGTATCGTCATGGAACTTCCGGGCTGTTTCAGGGTCCAGGCTCAAGTTAAACTGGTCGTTCCAGCGGAATTCAAAGCGAGCCTTCGAAAGAGCATCGTCCCGCACCTGCGCTCCGGGGTGCCCTTTGGCGAGGTCAGCGGCATGCGCGGCAATCTTGTAAGCGATAATGCCGTCTTTAACGTCTTGGCGGTTGGGCAAACCAAGGTGTTCCTTGGGTGTCACATAACACAGCATCGCCGTGCCGTACCAGCCGATCAAGGCCGCTCCGATAGCCGAGGTGATGTGGTCATACCCCGGGGCGATGTCTGTCGTCAACGGTCCCAGGGTATAGAAGGGAGCCTCGTCGCACAGTTTGAGCTGAAGGTCCATGTTCTCTTGAATTTTATGCAAAGGAACATGCCCAGGCCCCTCGATCATGACCTGACAGTCTTTGTCCCAGGCACGGCGGGTCAGCTCGCCCAGGGTTTCAAGCTCAGCAAATTGAGCCCTGTCGTTGGCGTCAGCGATACACCCAGGACGCAGACCATCCCCCAACGAAAACGAAATATCATACTCGGCCATAAGGTCGCAGATTTCGTCAAAATGGGTGTAGATAAAGTTCTCTTGTCGGTTAGCCAAGCACCACTTCGCCATGATGGAGCCCCCGCGTGACACGATGCCGGTGACACGTTTCGCTGTCAGCGGTATATGGGCCAGACGCACCCCGGCATGGAGCGTAAAATAGTCGACGCCCTGTTCGGCTTGCTCGACCAACGTGTCGCGAAAAACCTCCCACGTCAAATCTTCGGCACGGCCGTAGACCTTTTCGAGGGCCTGATACAGAGGAACCGTCCCGACAGGAACAGGGCAGTTGCGCATAATCGCTTCGCGGGTTTCGTGAATACGATGTCCCGTCGACAGGTCCATAATGGTGTCGGCACCCCATCGGATCGCCCAGACCATCTTTTCGACTTCTTCTTCGACCGAAGACACCACCTCAGAATTGCCAATATTTCCATTAATTTTGACTAAAAAGTTGCGACCGATAATCATGGGTTCTAATTCGGGATGCTGACGGTTGGCAGGAAGAATCGCTCGTCCTCGGGCAATTTCCTCGCGGACAAACTCGGGCGAACAACCCTCACGGATCGCGACAAACTCCATCTCGGGGGTAATCACCCCACGTCGAGCCCAGGACAGTTGAGTTCCCAGGCCACGCTCGGCGATCCAGGACGAACGCAACGCCGGTAGGCCCTGGTTCACATCAGAAGCGTACGAGGGGTCGGTGTAAGGACCCGAGGTATCATAAACTTGAACAGGAGCGTTTTTTGCTTTTCCGTAGGCGGCAGGGGAATCTTCTAGCTCAATTTCCCGCACAGGAACGCGAAGATCGGGGCGAGACCCCGGCAAATAGACTTTCATAACAACCCCCATAAAAAGACCGCCTGGGCAAGTCTTTAAAAAAATATAGCTAGGAGTTGTCTCAGCTTCCCTCCGACGGCATTACCCGTATCAGGTTCAAAGGGTTTTTCTCACCCGCCTTTCGGCAGGACCCCTAGCTGAGCACTAGCCTAGCACACAGGGGCAGAAAGGCCAAGACCTGGGCATAATGATAAGCTTGCCGAGTATCGCCTACGACCACTCGCCTACGCCTTGGCGGAGAAGAACGGGGTCGCCCGAGGTAAAATCCAAAACCGTAGTCAAGACTTTGGGGAGGGGTTCGCCCGTATCCAGGACGAGGTCCACACCAGGAATTTCTTCAACCTCGCCACCATATTCGTATAATACCTCCTCGGCCCAGGCGGCTTCCCACCAGCCGGGTTCGGCCAACTGTCTCGAGGCTGTTAAAGAAAACACAGGGGAGCCCAAGGCTTCGACCAAGCGGCAAGGAACCGGGTGAGCCGGAATTCGCAGTCCCACTTCGGCTCGCTTGAACCCCCACTTCTTTTCGGCCGCCCCCAGAGTGGGTAAAACAAAAACGTACGGCCCAGGCAAAAGCCGTTTGGCCGTTTTAAAGACGGCATTGGTTACCTCAGCATAATCTGACCACTGCGAAAAATTCGCACACAGCAGAGTGGGGGTGAACGACATGGTCCCCTTGAGTTTTTTTAGTTTTTCCAACCCTGATTTGGACTGAACACTGGCGCCAATCCCCCAGCTCGAGTCGGTGGGGTAGGCCACCAAACCACCGCTTTCTAACAGGGCACAAGCGCGGCGCAAAACCCTGTCGTCCATATTGTGTTCGACAACGTATTCGATCATCTTTCTACTATATCGAGATTTTGCCGGCTAAGAAAGCCGGGTAACTGACAGAACAACCGCTACCGGCCGCCCTGATACTCTTCGTGACGGGATTTGAAATCTTGGATAGCGCGAAGGAAGATCGCTCCATAAGACTCGGCCTTCACCTCACCGACGCCGTGAACCTGGCGGAACTCAAGGGAGTTTTGTGGCACCTTGGAGGCCATGTCCTTGAGGGTCTTGTCGCTGAAGATGACGTAAGCCGGAACGTCGTATTCGTCGGCCAGCTTCTTTCTGACCAGCTTGAGATGGTCGAACAGGTCGGGATCGCCATCGGCAGCGGCCACCTTGGGTTTCGGAGCCTCGGCTTTTTTTTCTTCAAAGCTAACATACTTTACCAAAGGAACAGTTTTTTCTCCCTTGAGGACGGGAATTGTCAAGGCTGTAAGCTGGAGGCTCATCCCCCGGTCATAGGCCACAGCGGCATACCCCGCATTGATGAGTTGGGTGCCGTATTCCATCCATTCTTCGAACTTCAGGTCCTTGCCGACCCCAAAGGTTTTCAAATCGTGCCAACCGGGTTCGACGACCTCTTGCGCATGACTCCCGCGAAGGATCAAAGCGCAATGACGTAAAGTCGCCCTCCCCTGGGTGCGGTAGACAGCCGAGAGGAACTTCTGAGCCGTGACGGTACCATCAAAGGTCTCAGGGGGATTCTCACAGACATCACAATGACCGCAGTCTTTTTCCAAAGTCTCACCAAAATAGCTCAAGAGAATGCGTCTGCGGCAGATGAACGCCTCTGCATACTGTTTCATTCGTTCAAGCTTGGCGGTAAGGAGGTCGCGTCGTTCGGGGTTGGCGTCCTCGAGGAACTTAAGCTGCCCGGCCACATCGGCATAGCTGTAAAACAAAAGAGTGTCTGCGGGTAAACCGTCGCGACCGGCTCGGCCGATCTCCTGATAAAACCCTTCGAGGTTCTTGGGCAGATTCCAGTGAACTACCCAGCGGACGTTTGACTTGTCGATCCCCATACCGAAGGCCACGGTGGCGCACATGATGGTGGTCTCGTCCTTAAGAAAGGCATCCTGAATGTTGTGACGAACCTCAGTAGAGAGGCCGGCATGGTAGGCATCAGCCTTGTAGCCCAAGCGCGAGAGCTTCTCGGCCAAGTCCTCGGTTCCGGCTCGACTCAGGCAATAGACGATCCCGGCTTGCCCGGGATGATCTTTAAGAAAGCCTTGGAGTCGTTCAAAACGTTTCTGTCCTGGCAGAACCGATAGGTGCAGATTCGGCCGGTCAAAGCTGGACTGAAAGACTGAATCCTCTTCAATGGACAGTTGGCTTAGTATGTCGCGGCGAATGGCAGGATCGGCTGTGGCCGTCAAGGCAATCAGGGGAACCCCAGGCAAAATCTGGCGAAGCCGACCGAGCTGAGTATACTCAGGCCTGAAATCATGCCCCCAGAACGATATACAGTGTGCTTCGTCCACGGCAATGAGTCCAACGTTCCAGGTGGGCAACCGGGCCGCTGTTCCACCAGAAAAGAGCTTTTCTGGGCTGATGTACAAAAGCTTGAGTTTGCCCGAAGCAATATCAGCCAAAACGGCCTCGGATTCACCGGCGGACTGTGTACTATTAAGAACAGCTGCCGCCACCCCGTTAGACTTAAGGGCTGAGGTTTGATCGCGTTGTAAAGCCACGAGCGGACTTATAACAAGGGTCAAACCTTCCTTGCACAGGGCCGGAATCTGAAAGCAAAGAGACTTACCTCCCCCAGTGGGCATAAGAACCAGGGCATCGTTCCCCCCAAGAACATGGTCAATCACCTGTTCTTGCAGGGGATGAAAGCGTTTATATCCGTAGACTCGTTGCAGGATTTCAAGCGGCGTAGGCATGAGGCAACAGTCTAGCGTATTGATGGGCTATTCGGGAATGGCTGACGGCAACTCGATAACCGGGTTTTTGATAAACTGGCTATACCAAAGCCCAGAGTCTTTTACGGTACGTTTTTGGGTCGGATAGTCCACGTGTACCAATCCAAAACGCTGAGCGTACCCATAAGCCCATTCATAATTATCCAAAAGCGACCATGAATAGTAACCCTCAACTGGCAAGCCCTCGGAAACAGCCCGTCCCAGCCAGGCAAGATGAGACTTCAAGTAGTCTACACGGGCCGAATCGTGAACCGCGCCCTGCTCGACAGTGTCATTCCAAGCACTACCATTTTCTGTCACGATCCACGGAACCTTGGGGTAGCGCACACTACCTTTGCGTAAAATTTGAGCCAAACCTTGCGGCCAAATCGTCCAGCCCATGGTCGTTTTAGGAGCGTCAGGGTCCTGAAAGACTTTTACCTCGTCCTGCGACGTGGGGTCAGCACTCACCATCAGGTCTGAATAGTAGTTTAACCCAATAAAATCGCAACCCTGTTGAAGGATCGCCCCATCACCAGTCTCGCCTTGCGGCATCCAGCCCTTTGCTTTCAAGTAATGGGCCGCCTCGGGGCGGTATTCGCCTTTAAAAAAAGGATCAAGGTATAAGAAAAAACCAATCTCATCGACTTTTGCGGCAGCCTCGCGGTCGGCGGCCGAAGCCGTGGCAGGGCGAAAGGCGGCATGGTTGACCACCCAGCCAACACGCCCCTTTCCGCCCAACGCTTGATACGAAAGTTTGGCCTTGGCGTGAGCCAGCTGGAGGTGGTAAAGAACCTGATAGGCAAAGGCCGTGTTGCGCATTCCTGGGGCGTGTTGCCCCGTCGAGTGCCCCATTTGTGACACCACCCAAGGTTCATTAAACGTCACCCAATCATCCACGAGATCCCCAAAGGCCTCAAAGCAAGCTGTTGCATATTGTGCATACGCTTCGACTGTACTGCGAACCAGCCAGCCCCCCTCATCTTGCAGACTTTGTGGGAGATCCCAATGGTAAAGGGTGACAAGCGGCCGAATCCCGGCCTTCACAAGAGCTTCTAATAAACTTCGGTAATAGCGGAATCCCCGTTCTTCGTGGACACCACGACCGTCGGGAAAAAGACGAGGCCACGACAACGAAAGCCGGTAATGACGTATTCCCAGCGTTTTCATCAGTTCAACATCTTCGGGCCAGCGATGGTAGTGGTCACAGGCTACTGACGGAGTGTCACCATTTGCCACAGCTCCGGGCCGCCTCGAAAAGACATCCCAAATCGATAGGCCTTTGCCGTCTTCGTTCCAGGCACCTTCGATTTGTGCCGCCGCCGTAGCGACTCCCCAACGAAATTCCGAAGGAAAACTAAACTTCGCCATAACCACCCTCCTAAACCAATGATAAGGCAAACAGCAATCGATTACTAGAAGGATTTTACTGCTTTAAGTGAAAAACGAACCAAGAGCTCGGTCTGACGTTTCAGACGGTCCGGATCGGCTGAAAAGACAAAGCCCCGGGCCCCCTTTACAGCCGCCTGATCGAGGAGCACCTGACCGCTGGATCGTTCTACCTGTGCCTCAAGCACTTGCCCCAAAGGACCGAGTGTGACCTTGACAAGGACAACCCCTTCAACACCAGCGTAGCGTAGGGACCAGGGGTACACAAACTCCCCCCGGGTAACCACGGTCAAGGGCCGTTGGCCCTCTCGGACCTCATGCCATTCCCAAACAGGTCGCCAGGGTAATCGCTGGGCAAAAGATTCCGCCCCCAGTGGCTCTAGGCTGAAGATAAAGCCCAGGACGAGTCCCAGCGAAAGTAGGGGAGCAAGCCCAAATCGTCCCCGTGCAGGTTGCCAGGTTAAAAGTGCCACGAAAAGCCTAGCGAGTAGGTGGCGGCCTCGGTAGGGTACCAACCCCCGTAATACACTTCAGAAGGAGTTCTGTCGTTAAGAAGGTTTTGCGCTTTTGCTGTAAGTGTCCACCCACACCGCAGGGGCACAGCCGCCCAGGCATTCAGCGACGTGCGAGCCTGGACGGTAACCGTCGACCCCATGGCATTGTAGGGCGAAAACCATGTCCCCTCCACCCCGGCCCAGGGACTTTCGAAGGCCAAAGCAACGGTATGGGGCGAAATCAGGGGTAGCTCGGCCCCTGTAGAGTCACGGGCATCCGTAAAAGTGTACGAGGCTGAGCTTTTTAACCACGAAGCCAAGGTTGCCGAAGCCTTAACGACAACGAGCGCGTGCGTAGAGGTTCCCGGCAAGTTGACATTCTCGGTTCCGTTGTAGGCGATTTCATTATCCAAGCGCAGGTAAGTGGGGTCGACTTCCAGGCTCCAATGAGGGAGATTGCCGCCAAACACCACAAAACCAGCATCGTAAAGCGTCCCTGTTTCGGGTAACAGCTGTGGGTTTTCGGTAAACCAAGCCGAGCCGTACAAGTTAAATTGTTCGTCAAGGACGGGGTCGCGCACGGTATGGGCCGCTGTCAGAAAGACCTTTGACCAGGGTGTGTTCCATACGATCGAGGCAGATACGGGCAGGTCGGGGAGAATCGCGCCGTCATTGGTAAAAATCTGAGGCCTTGCAGTGGCTTGCACAATGACCATATCGCGGTGCCATGACCACGTAACTTGACCGCCCCCCGCACTGGTCGTTTGGGTATGCCCTTGATAGGCGCTCTGCGTTTCGTCAAAACCTACTTGAAAGGCTGCGTAATCGTCCGCGGTGAGCGGCAGCGTCCATTTTTCGTGCACGCCGGCACTGCCTTGAGTCAGCAACGTGGGTCCGCTTACCAACACACTGTAGATCTGACGAGAAAAAATCCCCAAGGGGAGGTCAAACTTTCCCCCAAAAGCTAAGCCACGGCTCAACGAAGTCAGGCGGTTTTCAACCAACACGTTATCTGGCCCCCCGTAAGACCCAGCTTGGTTGGGGTTGGCGCTAAACTGCACCGACGTTAGTGATCCAGGCAGATCGAATAGCTTACGCGAATAGCTGTAATGAACCTGTGACGAAAAGTCAGCAAATTTCCAGTTCACCCCCACTCCGACCGACGGTGTCCACGAGTTTGCCGAGGCTTGCGCCGATACCATTTGCTGATTAGACGCCTCGAGTGAAATACTGCCAGGCGAAGGTGAAGGTGAAGGTGAACGGTCGGCACCAAAGGGAACGTTAACCTTAGCATATTCTTGGTGACCAAGGCGATTATTAATCTGTGCACTGAAAGTCCCTGACAACCGCGGCTCGGCCGGTTTCATAATAATGTTGATCACCGTACCCAAACCACCCCACCAAACGGCATTGCTATAGACCTCAACACGTTTGACATCTTGCCAAGGCAGGACGCTAAGATCCGGCGGCGCCATATCGGGGTTATTATAGGGCACGCCATCCACCAAAATGGTCAACCGTTCAAAGCCGTTTTCGCCAAAATCGGAGGGCGAAAGATACGCCCCACCGCCCTCATTGCGCACAGCAAGGCCCGGGACTTGCGCCAAGGTATCAATCAAGTTTTCGCGGGGATAGAGGATGGTAACCGAAGCCCCTACCGTGGCAGGGCTTGCAGGAAGGCGAGAGGCCTCGACCTGGACAGCCGTTTGAGCAAAAAGCTCTCCTCCGGTCAAGCCGGACCACAAAATCAACGATAACGAACCCCACAAAATACTCTTGGTCTGCATGAATTCCTCCTTATGCGGACACACCAGGATCCGGCTGTTACGGTTTGGGGGCAAGCGGCTGATTTGCACAGCTCTTCACTGGAGGGTTTACTGCCGTCCTTTTAGATCGGCGTCTTCCCTGGGCCGTATTTTCCTGGCCGGAAAGCTTCGGGTCAAGACAAACTATGAAGCTTTTCTAAAATCGAAGCCGAAAGGGTTGCGGATTGACACGATCGCCTCTACGCTGTTGAAAAGGAGGATAAATATGCCTGTTAAAAGCGAATGGCTAAGCAGTCGTGACCGTAGCGGTTTTCTGGCCTACCCAGAAAATGTCAGAACACCCCTACCGTCGGTACTGGTGATCCAAGAAGTTTGGGGTGTTGACGCCCATATTGAAGATGTAACCCGACGGATCGCCGCCTCGGGGTACGTCGCTTATGCCCCCGATCTTTTATGTGAGAACGGTGAAAAACCTGCTAAAGTCTCAAGTTCACGTATTGCCCTCGTGCAAGATTTTCTCAATACCGCACCTCCCTCAATCTGGATGGACCCTGCGGCCCGTGAAGCGGAGCTACAGAAACTGCCCGAGCCCCGCCGCACGCAAATTCGCGAAACCTATCAACACCTGTTTACCCTTCCCGCAAAACTGCCCGCACTAGTACCAGTGCTGCGTGACGCTTTTCGTTTTGTTCAAGAACGACCTGAAAGCCGAGGACAAAAAACCGGCTGTGTGGGCTTTTGTATGGGCGGCGGACTAACCGCCCTTTTGGCCTGCGAAGAACCTGAGCTTTCGGCCGCCGCGATTTTTTACGGAAATTCTCCGGACCCCGCCAGCGCCAAGAACATAGCCTGCCCCGTGATCGGCTTTTACGCAGGCAACGACCCCCGAATCAACGCAGGCGTTCCCGCCTTTGCCGATGCCATGCACGCCCAGGGAAAACTGTTCGAGGAACACACCTACGACGGAGCCTATCACGCGTTCTTTAATGACACCGGCGGCCGTTATGAGGTCAATGCGGCAAGAGATTCCTGGGCTCGCCTTTTGACCTTTTTTGGTCACCACCTTGTCACATAACGGCTAGATCTATGCCCAAGTCTTTCCTTGTCATGGCTAAACCCGTCGGTCCTCAGTGCAATTTGGCCTGTGACTATTGCTATTATCTAAAAAAAAAGGAAAGTCTCACCCCCGGGCACATGACAGATGAGCTCTTGGAAAAGTACGTAAAACAGCGTCTGGAGCTTAGCCCGGACGCGGCTCATTTTGAATGGCACGGCGGCGAGCCAACTTTAGCTGGGTTAGACTTTTACCACAAAGTGGTTCGCCTGCAAAAAAAGCACACACAGCCACGGCAAACAGTGACTAATGGCTTGCAAACCAACGGTGTAAAAATTGACAAACACTGGGCGGACTTTTTGTCTCGGGAAGGCTTTTCGGTAGGTCTCAGCTTAGATGGTCCGCCAGATTGTCACAACGCTTTTCGGCGCAAAGCCAAAGGTGGCGGATCCTTTGACGAGGTGGTGAATGCCTACCGCCTGCTTCGAGAACGAGACGTTTTTGTCAACGTCCTGTGTGTGCTCAATGCCCGCAACGTGAACGAGCCCGACCGCCTTTGGAGTTTTTTTCGCGAACTGGAGGTAAAATATCTTCAGTTTTTACCCTATGTTCCCCCTTTCTCAGTCAATTATCCCGCCAATCTCGCGCAAACAAACATGGAGCCAGTAGGTGACTTTCTGTGTCGCGTCTTTGATCTCTGGCTCGACGGGGGCGTAGGAAAGATCGTGATTCAAACTTTTGACGAGGCCTTGCGCCCCCTGTTGGGAGCCCCCCATGCGCTGTGTGTTCACCGACCGGAGTGCGGCGATGTCCCTGTTTTAGAACACGACGGAGGGTTTTATGCCTGCGACCATTTTGTTGATCCGGAACATTTGTGGGGTAATCTGCAAAACGTCACGTTGTCAGATTTAGTCGCTGACCCTCGGCAGGTGGCTTTTGGTCAAGCAAAAAATGCTTTGCCCCCCGTTTGCCGCGCTTGCGATGTCCTTGAGTTTTGTCATGGGGGCTGTCCCAAAGACCGTATCGATGGGCTAAACCGGTTGTGTCCTGCGTACCAAAAAATATTCCGTCATATGCGCCCGGGCTTAACAGCCCTGGCTCGGCATATAAAGACAGGAGCCAGTTTAAGGTCCTTTACGTTCACCCCAGCTTCTTACACGCCGAAGTGAATTTTGTAACGCTTCAACGCTTGAATTGTGTGAAATTCAGCGCGCTGAAGGAGCACCTATGTTACGTTCATTATTTCGTTTTGCGGTGGTTGCCGGTCTGGCCTTTGCCGCCTTTTTCTCTGCCTCTCCTATTTCTGCCGAGTCAGCCCCTGTGCAAGTGCCACAAGGCCTCTTGGATGTTCAGAATGCTTTTCGTAATGTGGCCAAGCATGTCTTGCCAAGCGTTGTTGAAATCCTGACCACTTCAGAGATTCAACAATCTGCGCCACAGTTCCCCACGTTTCCTAACTTTCCCAACTCTCCAGAATTCCGCTACTTCTTTGGGCCTAACTTTCCCAACTTTGGGGGCCCACAACAACCTCAAAAAGAAAAAGTGGAAGGCTTGGGTAGTGGCGTCATGATCAAGCGGAACGGCCCCACCGTTTATGTCCTCACCAATAACCATGTGGTGCATGGCGCCAAGACGATAGAAATCACGTTAAACAACGGCCGCAAGTACAAGGGCAAAATTGTCGGCACTGACCCCCGACGCGACCTAGCCCTGGTTTCTTTTGATGCTAAAAATGACCCCGGCATTGTGCTGGCCACGCTGGGTAATTCTGATCATGTACAGGTCGGAGATTGGGTGTTGGCGATCGGTAACCCATTGGGTCTGGATTTTACAGTCACCCATGGTATCGTGAGCGCCCTGGGTCGGCACGGCGGACCCAACAATGAGGATATGGATAGCTACATTCAGACAGACGCTCCCATCAACCGGGGTAACTCAGGAGGAGCTCTTGTCAACCTCGCCGGTGAGGTTATAGGGATCAACACGTGGATTGCCACGCCCAACGGGGCCAATGTTGGTCTAGGCTTTGCCATTCCTATCAACGAAGCAAAACGCCCGATTCAAGAGTTTTTAACAAATGGCAAAGTTACCTACGGCTGGCTAGGGGCGTTGGTCAGCGACATTACTCATGAGGCCGCCAAAGCTCTGGACTTGGGTAGCAACAAAGGTTCGTTCATCCCCAGTGTGTTTGATCATTCTCCCGCCGAAAAAGCAGGAATCCAGCCCGGTGATTTTGTGACGGCTATCAACGGCAAGAAAATCACCGGAACAAACGACCTTGTCCAAACGGTGGGCAACCTCCCGGTAGGTCAAAAAGCAACTTTTACCCTCCTTCGTGACGGAAAAGAACTGACAAAAATCGTGACCATCGAGGCTCGCGCTAAAGAATCCGCAGTGGCCAAGATGCGGCTCTGGCCCGGGCTCGACCTCGTCATGCTTAGTGATGATGTGCGTGGTGAGTTGAACATTCCCAAAGGCGAACAGGGAGTTGCCGTCGCCCACGTTGAACCCCACTCCACGGCGGACATCGCCGGGCTCAAGACCGGCGATGTCATCAATAAAGTTAACGGACATCAGGTGAACAACCTCTTGGATTTCTACCGAAGGTTCAACGCTGATCCGCATAACGTCACGCTGGGATTCCTCCGTCAAGGAGTTCAGCTAAGTATAGGCATGTCACAATAGGGCCGCGTAAGAAGTCTTATTCTGAGGGCTACGGGGTACCGAATAGGTGCCCCGACACCCGAACGCCCATCAAGGTGCTTTGAAAATCAGGGCGGCCGGCGTCTTGTCCGGCCGCACCGGCAACCACAAACAAAGGCACCAAGTGTTCACTGCGGGGGTGAGATTCCCTCCCCCCCGGGGCGCTGGCCCACTGTGACAGCGCTCGTTTTCGCGCTTCAGGGTCAGCCAAAGACACAGTTTGAGCCAGCCACTGGTCAAACTCGGCCGAGGCTTGACCGGCGCGGCTTTCACCCCCCATCAATCCCCGCATGTTGTGATAGCTCATCCCCGAACCAACGATCAGAACGCCTTCGCTTCGCAGTGGCTCCAACGCTCGTCCCAGCTCAAAGTGCGCACCGGGGTCAAGACTTTTGATTAAAGAAAGCTGGGCCACCGGTAGCTTCGCATCAGGAAAAGCCACCATGAGAGGTACAAACGTTCCGTGATCATACCCACGTTGGGTTTCGCGCACCGGGGTAAAACCGGCTTGTTTCAAAAGCACCTCGGCTCGGGCGGCCACTTCGGGACAGCCGGGAGCCGGCCATTTGAGCTCGTAGGTGTGAGGTGGAAAACCGTAGTAATCATACAACATCCCAGGAGCCTGACCAAAGTTTAGGGTAGGAGAAGCCTCTTCCCAGTGACCAGAAATCACCAAAAGAGCCTTGACTCGGTGCTGATAAGTCGCGCCAAAACTCTCTAAATAGGCGCGAAGACGAGCGTGCCCTTCGGCGTCGCCAAAGGCATCGTCAAGGACGTTCCATGGGCCCCCACCATGAGGTAAATAAATGACAGGTAACTTTTCTGAAGCGGAGGTGTTGGCAGTGACAGAATTGCTTGTTTTCATGCTTTCAAGATACGAAGTCGCAGAGTGCGCGTCCAATATTGCTTGGTCCATCGAGCTAGTCTGATGAGACTTGAATAAGTTCTTAGCCTTTCAATTTGCCTTTTTCTTGATCAATACGTAATCTAAGGGCATGAGCAAACAAGCAGTAGTTCTGGGGGCAGGGTTTTCTGGCTTGGCGGTAGCCAGCCTACTCCAGCAACAGGGTTGGCAGGTCACTCTTTGGGAAAAAAACCCCGAAATCGGCGGCAGGGCCCGACTCTGGAGCCACGGCGGTTACGACTTTGACATGGGACCTTCTTGGTACCTCATGCCGGAGGTCTTTGAACGCTTTTTCGCTCTGTTTGGAAAAACCCCTGAATCCTACTATGGTCTGACAAAATTACAAAACCAGTACAAGGTTTTTTTTGAAGGCCTCCCGTCCGTTACGGTGACCGATGACCTTAAAGCCACCAAAGCACTCTTTGAGAGTTTTGAACGCGGCGGCGCTGCCAAACTGGAGCAGTTTCTCGCCGAAGCGAAGTTGAAGTATGACACTGCGATGAATGGCTTTTTGTACAAAGATTACCGTCACCTTGGCGATTTTCTGAATTGGACGGTACTGACGAAAGGCCCAGGGTTAGGCTTAACGGGGTCGCTCGACAAGTTTGTTGGCAAGCGTTTTAACGACCGCCGTTCCCGCCAAATTTTGGAATACGCCATGGTGTTCCTTGGTTCGAGCCCCGCCAACGCTCCAGCATTGTATTCGTTGTTGAGCCATGTGGACTTGAACTTGGGGGTTTGGTTTCCTCGGGGAGGGATGAATGGTGTGGCCCAAGGCCTTGCCCGCCTCTTTTCTGAAGCCGGGGGAACGTTGGTGACTAAAAAAGAAGCGGTTGGTTTAATCGTACGAAACGGCCGTGTAGAAAGGGTTCAAAGCGCTGACGGTGAGGAAAAATCTGTCGACCTCGTCGTTAACACTGCCGACTATGCCTGGAGCGAAACCACACTTTTACAGCCCCAGTGGCAAAGTTACCCAGCCGCTTACTGGAATCAACGGGTGCTGGCTCCCAGTATGTTCTTGGCGTTTCTTGGTGTCAACAAGCAAATTCCTGGCCTCGAGCATCACAACCTGTACTTTAGTGCCGACTGGAACCAGCACTTTAAAAGTATCTTTGAGACCCCTGCTTGGCCACAAAATCCCTGCTTCTACCTTTCAGCCATCACGAAAACCGACCCCTCTATGGCACCTTCTGGTGCCGAAAACCTCTTCTTGCTGATTCCTGCCGCGAGCGGGCTTCCTGACGATGATGATTTTAGGAGCGACTACCTCGACAAGGCCTTACGCCATGTCGAGGCGGTCACTCAGACAAGTTTCCGCGACAGCATCGAAGTGCAAAGAGTCTTTTCGCAACGAGATTTTCAGGCCGACTACCACGCCTGGAAGGGTACTGGCTTGGGCTTGGCCCACACGCTCTTTCAAACGGCGATTTTTCGCCCGGCGCGGCGAAGCCGTAAAGTGGGCAACCTGTTTTATACGGGACAGTACACCCACCCCGGCGTCGGTGTTCCCATGACTCTCATTTCAGCTCAAGTCACGGCTCAAGTGATCGAAAGGAGCCTGAAACCATGAGCCCCCTTCCCGACCCCCAACAGCAATTATTCCGCAAAGGGAGTCGAACCTACTTTTTTTCGAGCCTTTTTTTTCCTCCCGCGGTGCGGCGTGAAGTGACAATCCTTTATGGTTTTGTCCGTAAAGCTGACGACTTTGTTGATTCGACGCCGGCCCGCCCCGAAGAGTTTTTTGCCTTTCGCCGCCAGTACGAGCGATCACGGGATGGGCTTCCCTCGGGCGATCCCGTCATTGATGATTTTGTCGAGCTGGCTCAACGCAAAAAGTTTGACCCTTCTTGGACTGAGAGCTTTTTTGATGCCATGCAGTCCGATTTAAGCCCCCAGCCTTACGAAACATTGGGTCAGGTATTAAATTACGTTTGGGGTTCCGCCGAGGTGATCGGTTTGTATCTTTGCCAAATCCTCGACTTACCCCGTGAAGCCCATGCCGCCGCCTGCCGCCTGGGCCGAAGCATGCAATACATCAACTTTTTACGCGATATCTCGGAAGATTGCGCCCTAGGAC
>JABEVK010000024.1 GCA_013044245.1 Spirochaetales bacterium
CTACCAGGCCGTGTTAAACCTTTACCGAGAGTTTCCTGTGGTTTATTCTTCTCTTTATGAGGGGATTTTTGAACTTTTGGCACGATTATCGCCTGTTTTGACCCTCGGAGTTTTATCGAATAAAGAACACCAGGTTGCCCAAGCGGTGGTACGAAAATTACTTCCCACCGTTCCTTTCCGTGATGTTTGGGGGGCTCGCCCTGGTGTGCCGCACAAACCAGACCCCACGGCTGTGCAGGACATGATCCGAGGTTGGGGCTTGCGACCAGAACAAACTGCTTTTGTGGGGGATTCGGCGGTAGATATGCAAACGGCGGTGAACGCAGGGTGTTTGCCCTTAGGGGTGGCCTGGGGGTTTCGTCCGAGAGAAGAATTAGAAACATCAGGTGCCGCCGAGATCTTTCAAACACCTCGTCAGCTTAGTACTTGGTTAGAAGAAAATATCCTAGCAAAAAAGGGAGTATCGTATGACAACTGAAGAAATTCGCCAAAAGGCTACCTTGTATGTGGAAAAAGAAACCAACCCTATTTTCCGCACAGAAGTGGAAAATCTGCTTAAGACCCAAGGAGATGCTGAGCTGAGCGATCGGTTCTACACGTCCTTGAGTTTTGGAACAGGCGGCCTGCGCGGGGTAATTGGTGGCGGCACGAACCGTATGAACCCGTACATGGTACGCAGTGCCACGCAGGGCTTGGCGAATTATGTTAATTCTGCTGTTCCGTCAGGGGCGAGTGCCGTGATTGCCCACGATTGCCGTCGCTATTCTGATCTTTTTGCCCTTGAAGCCGCTTTAGTGCTTTGTGCCAATGGGATTAAAACCTATTTGTTTCCTGAGCTTCGGCCAACACCGGTTCTTTCATTTGCTGTCCGCCATTTAAAGGCAACGACAGGTATTGTAGTGACAGCAAGTCACAACCCTGCTGAATACAATGGCTATAAAGTCTATTGGAACGATGGAGCACAGGTTTTACCTCCGCACGACGAAGGTATCATTGCCGAGGTTCAAAAAACTCAGGGTTTTTCGCGGACGATGACCAAAGAAGACGCCTTGGCCAAGGGTTTGCTGGTCTATATCAAGGATGAAATTGACATCCCCTATCAGACCATGGTGAAAGCGCAGGCGTTGCGTAAAGAGTTGTTTCAAAACGAAGGAAAGAATCTGAAGGTTGTTTACACACCGCTTCATGGAACAGGGGGTACGGAGCTTCCTGTCATTATGAAAGACTTAGGCGTGAACTTAACCTTGGTGCCCGAACAAGCCATCTATGATGGGAACTTCCCGACCGTTGCTTCGCCCAACCCCGAAGAAAAATCGGCCATGGATTTGGGACTTGCCCTGTCGGCAAAAATCAACGCCGACCTGTTGTTGGGGACGGATCCCGATGCAGACCGGTTGGGCATCGGTGTTCCTTCGGCCCAAGGGTGGGTTTTACTCAATGGCAATCAATTAGGGGCACTGTTAGCGGATTATCTTTTCATGACGCTGAAGGAACAGGGAAAAATGCCTGCTCACCCGGTATTCATCAATAGTATTGTTACAACAGAACTGCATCACTTGATTGCCGCCAAGTATGGTGTCAAAAGCTACAAGGTTTTAACCGGCTTTAAGTATGTGGGTGAGAAAATTCGTGAGTTCGAGACGTCAAAATCGGGTGAAACCTACTTGTTTGGCACTGAAGAGAGCTATGGCTTTTTAGTGGGTACTTCTGTGCGCGATAAAGATGCTATGTCAGCTGCCGCTTTAACCATCGAAATGGCGTTGTATCATCGAAGTCAGGGGCGAACCGTTCTTCAAGCCCTCAATGCGCTCTACGAAGAGCTGGGGTACTTTCAAGAAATTCAAATTTCAAAAACCTTCAAAGGTCAAACTGGTCTTGAAAAGATGAAGTCGTTTATGACTAGCCTTGGTCAACAGCCGCCCCAGAGCATTGGCGGGCTCAAGCTTGCCAAGATGATCAACTTTAATGATGGTACCTCCCGTTTTCCCGATGGAACCAAGAAAAAAACTGAAACGTTGGCTTCGAGTAATGTTTTGCAATTCTTTTTGGAAGAGGGAAGCTTAGTAACAGTTCGACCTTCGGGAACTGAGCCTAAGATTAAGTTTTATGCTTCTTGCCGGGCTCAAGCGGGACAAAAGCTTGCCGATGCCGAAAAAATCGTTTCAGCGAAAGTGGCGGCTATCCGTGCCGAATTGGATAAGTGGATTGACTGATGAAAGAACTGACCGAGTACCACCACCTTTTGAATCCTCAGCTGATCTTTGTGGCTTTTGACTTTGAAACAACAGGATTGTCGTACAATTTTGACCGCATTGTTGAGATTGGAGCGGTGAAGTTTCGTTATAATCAGGAACTGGAACGCTTTACCCAAATGGTTAACCCCCAGATGCCCATTCCTGCTGACGCCTCAGCAGTCAATGGCATTTCGGATGATATGGTAAAAGATGCTCCTACTGATGAAACGGCTATACCGAAATTTCTCGATTTTATTGGGCAAGCCATTTTGGTGGCCCACAATGCGTCTTTTGATGTTTCCTTTCTTAGGTCTGCTATGAACAGGTGGGGCTTAGGTCAACTCAAGAATGATGTGGTCGACACTCAAAAGATGGCCCAAAAGGCTTTTCCAGGGCGCAGTAACTATAAACTTCAACTTTTGGCACAGGATCTCAAGATTACCAGTCTTGAGGCGCACCGGGCCGAGGATGATTCGCGAGTCTGTATGGAATTGTTTACAGCTTGTTTAAAACAACTGAACCCCGGCGGCCAAGCTTCTTTTTTTTGATAGGAATTTTCTCAATCTTTGATTGACGGATGAGGATTTTGGTTCTTAGAATAAGTAGGAATACTCAAAGTTAAGGATGGGTCATGGGAACGAAGATCTATGTAGGGAACCTCAACTACAGGACCACCAGTGAGGGCTTGCAAGCCCTTTTTTCCCGCTTCGGTGAAGTGGTTTCAGTCAGTGTTGTTACAGATCGTGAAACTGGTCAACCTCGAGGTTTTGCTTTTGTCGAGCTGGCGCAATCAGAAAGTGTTGCCAAAGCGATTCAAGAACTTGATGGTAAAGAATTTGAAGGCCGGCGCCTTCGGGTCAGCGCGGCTGTTGATAAGCCTCGTCCGCCGCGTGAAGCCTAAAACTTGAAGGTACATTATCTTCAGCATACGCCGACCGAAGGGCTTGGGACGATGGAACCGTGGCTGCTGGCGCACGGTCATCAGCTGTCTCGGACGGCGTATTTTCTCCCTGAAAGCTCTTATCCTCAACCCGATGATCTTGGGTTGTTGATCATCTTGGGTGGCCCCATGTCTGTTTATGATCACAGGGATTACCCTTGGATGGCCCAAGAATTTGAGTTTATTCGCCGTTGTCTCAAGGCACAGATTCCTATTTTAGGCATCTGTCTGGGGGCGCAAATACTTGCCCACCTTTTAGGGGGAACCGTCAAGCCAAACCGAGAAAAAGAAATTGGTTGGTTTCCTGTAACGTGGGCTCAACCGCTTCCAGTCTGGTTAGCCGGTGAAAAAATGCCCAAAGATCCAGTCTTTTTTCATTGGCACGGCGATACGTTTACCCTTCCGCCTCAGGCTCAACGTCTGGCCTCGTCACAGGTAACGCCTGAACAAGGATTTCTTTGGGGCGATCGCGTTGTGGCGTTGCAGTTTCATGGTGAAATTGATGCCGCCGCTCTCGACCAATTCCTTGTTTCGGGCAGTGCTGAACTTTCGCCAGCTCCTTATATACAAACTGCTGAGAAAATGAAAGAACTGACCTCCTTAGCCCGTCAAACAGCCCCCTTTATGGAACTACTTTTGACATACCTGGAGAGTTTGGCTCACCGATGAACCTTCCTCGCTTATCTGTGGCTCCGATGGTTGATTGGAGTGACCGACATTTTCGCTACTTTTTACGGTTTTTAACTCCTCATAGTCTTTTTTATACCGAAATGCGTTCAACGGGTGCGGTGCTTTTTGGTCATGAAGAGAGTATTCTTGGTTTTGATCCTTTTGAAAAACCGTTGTCCTTGCAGTTGGCGGGTGATGACCCTCTTGATCTAACGAAAGCCGTACAAAAGGCTGAAGCTTGGCCTTACGATGAATATAACCTGAATTGTGGCTGTCCTTCAGACAAGGTGCAAGAAGCCCATTTTGGCGCATGCTTGATGGCTGAACCAGACTTAGTCGCTCGGCTGGTCGAAGCCATGAAAAAAGCAACCGCAAGGCCGGTGACCGTAAAGCATCGCATTGGAATTGATGGCCTTGAAAGCTACGAGGATATGCTGAGGTTTGTGAAAGCCGTGCAAATGGCAGGGGCTGACCGTGTCATCGTTCATGCCCGAATAGCGATTTTAAAAGGCCTTGACCCCAAAGAGAACCGAGAAATTCCTCCGTTACGCTATGAGGATGTCTACCGCTTGAAGGCAGAAGTTCCGCACTTACCCATCGAAATTAATGGCGGTATTCGAACGATCGATAATTTAAAAGTCCAGCTTAGTCGAGTTGACGGTGTCATGTTGGGTCGTGCGGCTTATGAAGACCCTTACTTTATGGCAGTCGCTGAGCAGGAGGTGTTTGGCACGTCCCGTCCGACTCGGCGTCAGGTTATTGAGGCTATCATGCCGTATGTGGATGAGTGGCAAAAACGCGACATTTCAGTTTACAAAATCGCTCGTCACATGACGTCACTTCTAGCGGGCTTTCCAGGAGCTCGCAAATGGCGTCAAGCTTTAAGTCCCCCATTTCAACGGGTAGGACGTTCCAGTGAACTTTTTCAACGTCTTCTTGAGGTTCTTCCCCCTTGGGTTTTGGATTCGACAGACTTGCGACCAAATTCCACAAAATCTCTTGTTTCTTCGTGAAAGTCGGGTCAAAATGAAGTTATGGATTTTCAGACATCCCCAGATCGAAGGGTCCGACGGTGAAGGCTGCCTTACGACTGCTTCTTGTTGAGGACTCGGAAGACGACGAGTTTTTGATCAAGAGGGAGCTGGCTCAAACGGAGTTTTCCTGGTACGTCGAGAGGGTAACAACACCCCAGGCGCTTAAGCAAGCCTTGCAAACGTCTGAATGGGATCTCATCATCAGTGATTACCGATTACCAGGTTTTTCTGGCCTCGATGCGCTAACAATTTTTCAAGAATCGAAACTCGATATACCGTTTATTGTTCTTTCGGGAATGATAGGCGAAGATTTAGCCGTTGAGATGATGAAAAAGGGTGCGCATGACTATATCATGAAAAATGCCCTTAAACGTTTACCTCGTGCGGTCGAGCGCGAGATCCGAGAATCTCGGTCACGAAAAGCGCAACGGGCTTCAGATGCCGAAAACCGCCTTTTAACCCGCTATTATCAACTTCTCAGCCAAACCAATCAGGCGATTGTTAGAATTCTTGACCCGAGTTCCCTGTTGAGTACTATCGCTTCGATTGCCGTGCACATAGGCGGGTTTATTTGGTCTGGCTTTGCGACCTGGAGTGACAACCATTGGCAGTTAGAAACCTCATTTGGCGAGGAGACTCGTGAACCCTATAGACCTTTCGCCGAGGTGAATTCCTTTCCGTTTACTTCGGTTATTCACGCCAGTGAAGAGCCTTTGAATGTCTATGGGTTGTTTCCGATTCGTATTCAAGGTCGTCCCTGGGGTGCTTTTTTGATCAAGACTCAAGAAGATCAGCTTTCGGAAGAGGAAATTAAGCTCATGTCTGCTCTGGCGGCCGATGTAGCGTTTGCCTTAGAGGCTCGTTTTGAGTCTCAGTTTCGGCGAGAGTTGGATCGTCAGTTAGCTCAGGAGCGAGAGCGCTTGTCGTTGATTTTAGAAAGTATGGCCGATGGCATCCTCGCCCTTGATTCCTTGGGCAAAATTGCTTTTCTCAATCAAAATTGTGAACAACTGTTGGGTTGGGAAAACCATCAAGCCTCGTTTGCTAACGAGGAACTGCCACCCGAAATTTTAGCTATCACAGGAATAAAAACGATTCCTTTTGTTAATAAGGTAGGAAAAGCTTTAGCGTTGGAGGTGGGGTCTACCACTGTCAGTAACCGTCAGGGGTCGGGCATATCCCGTGTATTTTTATTGCGCGATGTCTCGGAGCAGGAAAAAACCGATGAACGTTTACGACAACTTGAAAAGATGGAATCAATCGGGTTGCTGGCTGGGGGTATAGCCCATGACTTTAATAACCTTTTGACGGGAATCTTTGGATTTTTGCAGTTAGCAAAAATGAATTCAACAGAGCCAACCAAGGTCGAAATGTATTTAGAGAGAGCCTTAAATCCCTTTAATCGTGCCAGGAACCTGACTCAACAACTGCTAACCTTTGCTAAGGGTGGTCAGCCGTTGAAAAAACGCTTTAACATTGCTGACATGGTTAAAAATATCTCAGAATTTACCTTAAGCGGTTCTAGCATTGTTTTAACAAACCGACAAGACGATGAAGCTTATTATATTTTGGGTAATGAAGCCCAATTAGGGCAAGTATTTGAAAATCTGTTAATGAACGCCAAGCAGGCCATGCCCCAAGGCGGCTCCTTAAATCTATCGATGGCTAAACACTTGGACTACGAACGTTCAGATCTGAAATTAGAGCGAGGAGACTATCTCGAGGTGGCTTTTGAGGATACAGGGTGTGGTATACCCCCTGAATCCTTAAAAAAAATCTTTGACCCGTTTTTTACAACAAAAAAAGAGGGAACGGGCTTGGGATTATCGATTTGTTTTTCGGTGTTACGCAAGCATGGTGGCGCTATCGAAGCGGATTCGGTGATGGGAAGAGGTTCTACTTTTAGGGTGTATTTGCCTTTGTTGACAGCAGAGGAGGAGACTAATACCCAAACTCTACCAAGCTCTGCTGGACAAGGCTTGGTTTTATTTTTAGATGATGAGGAATATGCACGAAGTATAGCCGCGTCAATGCTTGAAAGACTAGGATACGCTGTTGAGGTCTTTGAGCACGGTGAGCAATTAGAGACAGCTTATCAAGAGCATCAAAAAGCCGGTGTTCCCATCGGTGCCATGATTCTTGACTTGACTATTAAAGGCGGGCCAGGGGGTCTAGATGTCTTAAAATCCTTAAAACAGATTGACCCCCAGGTGACGGCTATTGCTTCGAGCGGATACTCGAATGAGTCGGCGCTCATTGACCCGCTAAAATATGGATTTTCAGGTAGTTTGCCCAAACCATTTAGTATGGATGAGTTGTCCGAAGTTCTGGTATCCGCTTTGAAAAAATCAGCACGATAACAGAATATGTCGAGATAGTTTTCATAGGTTCCGATTGACAAAATTGAACAAGGGACTGGAAGAAGCCACAGCCCCCTGATAAAATAAAACGTGGATTATGTCCCACGTGGAAAAAATGTTATGCCCAATTTATACCTCTTATTTAATCATCAGCTTACTGACCAACAAAAAGAAAACGCCTACCTCACGTTAGGAGTCGAGAATATCATTGACCTGAAACCTTTCACGGGGTCTCTGTGGTCCGCCATACCTCCGGGAGAAAATTTTCCGTTTGGTGAACTGAAAAAAATTGTCAATATTTTGCAAACAGAGACTAAAGCGGGAGATTATATTTTAATCATGGGCGAGTGGGGTGCTACGTTCTATGCTGTGGATTGGTGTTTGAGGTCAGGTCGCTTACCCTGTCATACCACGACTTCACGTAAAATTGTGGATGAAGCACAAGCAAACAAAACGGAAATCGATGTGACACGAAGAATTTCTCCCGATAGCTTTCGACTGTATCAGCGTTTTACCGAATAAAAGGCTAAGATGTTAAATCGGTAACCATGTCAATAATAGCAGGGGATTGTCTTCGTTAGTGATATCTTCTAAGGCGTTCTCAGGCAAACTGCTAGACTTTAAGTTTGAATCAACGGGATTCAAAGTGAACTGAGGTACTACGAGGGGTGCAAGAATTTCTTGTGTCGGTAATAAAGACGGGCTTAACCCTAGCTTTTCTAGAACGATTTGATTGACGGGTGTATCGCTTTGCAGATCGGTGGTAGGAAACACAATATCAGGGTAGGAGCGAGTACGTATAGCATACTGTGCTATTCTGCCTAAGTAGGGCAGGTCAGGGTGTAGCCCTAAATCAAGCTTATACTGTTCGATTATCGAATACCAGTTTAAAAATGCCACTTCGTCATTCTTGAGATGGGCTGAAAGTAAACCTTTGACAAGGGCAAATTGGGCAGCAATAGATTTTTGATCGCGAAAATAAACTTCTTGAAAAAGATAGTCGGCCTGACTGAGGGCGCCTAAACGGCTTAACGCACAAGCTATTGAAACGATCAGAGTTGAGGAATGATCTTTTAGGTGATCCTCAAAGGCCGCTGCTCGCGAGAAGATTTCTAAGGCCAGCAAGGGCTGATTGGCTCGTAGAAATAATTCTCCTAAAAGTTCATATCCATAAAATAAAATTCCTTCGTCCCAGGTATGGCGAGCAATTTCGAGGGCGTAAAGGCCCCATTCTTTGGCGGTGTTCCACCAGCCCAATTTCAAGTGACATCGTGCTAAGCCTAGTAAAGCCCAAGCCTGCCACTCGTGGTCAGGTTCTGCTTGTTGCCGAAATTGCTTGAGCGCTAAATCAAAATCGCGATTGGCGTACGCGTGCCAACCCACCAAAATGGGGTAAAGGTCTGGAAACTCTGATTCAACATCGGGCAAAAATTGAAAACCCGAACGAATAGCCTGATGTAAAACGGCCATTTCACGATGCACGGGATCAGAACTTGTATAAGGTTCGGTAACGGAGGCATGGTGAATGGAATGCCAATGCTTGAGAATCTGGTTGATCATAGAGTTAGCCCCGTATTCTGATGATATGCTTGCATAATAAGCCGCATAGCAGGGAATTGATCGCGTATTTCAGGCGCTTGAAATTTACCGCTACGTATATTTTCCGAAAAGTTTGTAAGCTGGGTACTCATGGCTTGATCCCAGTCTCTTTCGCACGTGTAAACAGTTATGCCGTCTTTTTTTACAGACTCACGGTCTGCAAGGTAGTGGTGCGTCGCTGTTTGAATCTCGACCCACTCTTTTTTTGTCGTTGTATAGGTTTTTGATTCGATACTTATCCAGGTCGTTTTGTTAATACCGAACAGGTGAGCTTCGTCATCGATTTCGCGAGCTTGCCACAGCTTGCCCTGTGAAACAATATGTGATGATAAGAGGCGAAACGGTCCGGCAAGAAACATTACCAGGTCAACTAAATGATACCCCGAATCTAACAAAGCACCCCCTCCCGATTTGCAGGGGTCACTGCGCCACACTTGTTTAGTCGGTAAATTATTCTTAAAGCCTAAATGCAGACCTGCTCTAAGCCCCGTGAGAGTTTGGCCTTGGAGTTCTCGTTTAAGATGCTGATACGATGGGTGGCTTCTTCTTTGAATCGCGGTTTGTAGAGGAATATTGGCCTTGTGGCAAAGGTCGAGAAACATTAAGGCTTCTTCGGGTGTGCGACCCAAAGGTTTTTCTTTCAATAAGGGAACTTTTACCTGTAAAAGGTTTTCCCACTCGGCTTCGTAGGCATCATGGGGTAGGCATAAAATCAAACCATCTACGTGGCGGTCTTGCCAGGTTTCATTGGTATTTAACACGCTGTCATGGCCGTAAGTGTCGCGTAAGTACTTTTGACGCTGGGGGTCAATTTCTTGAATGCCTGCCAGGCAAGCTAACGAATGGTTTTTAAGGGCGGACAAATGTTCCTCTGCTTGTTTGCCACCCCCTACGACACCCAAGCGAATTTTTTTAGTGACCATACATGGACCCACAAGTCAAATCGACCACTGAACCGGACATATAGCGGTTTTTATCTGAGATCAGAAAGGTCAAAAGCTCTGCAACCTCTTGGGGTTGGCATAATCGCCCTAATAAGGTTTCGCCGGCAATACTTTGTCGTTTTTCTGGCGACCAGTCTTGGGTCATGTAGGTAATCACGGGTCCGGGGAGTACGAGGTTTACACGGACATTGGCTGGTCCATAGTGTCTTGCGGCACTCATCACCAGACCATGTAAAGCCGCTTTGCTGGCGGCATAGCCTGGCTTTCGCGCACCAACGACACCAACGGGTGAACCAGCTACGACCACTGAACCGCCACCTCGCTGTTGCATTAAGGGTGCTGAAAAGCGAATAAGTTTTCGACAAGAGCGGGCCTGAACGTTAAACTGATCATCCCAATCTTGTTCGGTCGCATCTTCCCAACCTCCGCCTTTTGAAACTCCGGCCCAATAGACCATTGCTTGGACATCGGGAAGCCAAGAATGATTACTCAAAAGATTTTCGGGGGTAAAGGTAGTCTGCGCCAAATCACACAATAGGGCTTGAAATTGGTTTGATGGATATTTCGCTTGTTGAGCGGCTAGACGTTTTTCAGAATGATCAAGTCCGATAACCCGCCAACCTTGCGACAACAACTCGGGGACTGCCGCTTCGCCCATTCCACCAGCACAGCCGGTAAAGATAACGGTTTTCAACCTTAGGACTCCTTTTTCCATACCAGATCTGGTAAACTCTTAAACACTTCTAAACCCAAGTTTCGGTCTAACAAAAAGGCCTCGGCCAAATGTTCATTTTGAGAGGTCAATAAACAATAGTGACACACCGACTCACAGCCTTGTTTTGAGGCATCACGACACTTTAGGCGTTCATGGATGCTTGGCCATAAGCGGGGTAACAGTTGCGGTAACCGTGCCACGAGTCCTGCTCCGCCTTCTTGACGGTCATAAAGTACTATGTAATTTTCCTTGCCCCAGGTCTCGACCAAAAAACCTAAATCATCAGGGACAATCGAGAGGTGTTCGGCAAGGACTTGTTGCAAAGCGGCTCCGATTGTTGTTGCGATAGTTTTGTCGTGTCCCCATAATCCAGAAGCTTTTACAATAGCGACATCAGTCTTGTAAGTAAACCCAAGGGACAAATCAAGGACAAGATCAGTCTCGCGTGTCGGGCAAAACTTTGCTTTGTCCTCGAGCCCGTAATGCTCTCCATTGTAATTGAGACCAAAACGAGTGCGCCAGAAATGAGACACCGTGATGGGTTCACTTCGATGACAACGGTAGCAGTACGCAAAGCCTAAGCTTTTTTTCCCTGAAGAGGGGTAGCCATCATTAAAGATGGCGATTTGTGCTGACCCATCGGTATAAATCTCTAATTGAAGGTTATGTGTTACCTCTTGAAACGTAAGAACCTGCGATGCATCCGGAGGTAAAATGCAAAAGGTTGTCACAAGCTGTCGTGGTTGTTCTTCATCGATGGGACTTAAGGGATCCCGGTGGTCAACGCTGAAAAACTGAGGTTCGAGGTATTGGCGCACCTCGACAGGTACGTCACATACCGGGCACCGGCTTTGAAAGCCTTCGGCTCCTGAACCACAAACCGAACAACGCCAAAATTGTCTTTTGACCATAGGGGTGTTTTTTTCCGGTGTGAAGTAGCGCTTGGGAGTTAATCCGGCGACTCGGAAATTATGCTGGTCGACCAAGACTAGCCGTCCTGGTGCGTACTCACTCAAAGCCATGTGCAAGGCGCGACTGGGGCCCAAGGTTTGATCTTGTTTCTTTTGTTTTTGCCAAAAGTTTGGTGGCAGTTCCAATTCCGTCACCCGAGTAGGAAAACCATACGTGGGTAAAAAGAGTTCTCGACAGAGATACGAAATGATATTTTCGTTTTCGTGACTGTTCTTTTTTGCTTCGATGGCTTTGTGCCGAAGTTTTCGCCCCTCGGTCAGAGCTAGCTGGCTTTCTTCTTTTAGGCGCGTGTCCTCGTCGAGCCAAGCCTGTTCAATGGTAACTAGCTTTGTTTTTGTTTCTGCTATGGCCTGTAAAAGCGAAAAGTTTCCCGAGGCTTCAAGGAACAAGGTGAGACGGCTTTGGTAACGAGAACTCATTTCGTTAAGCCAGGTCAAAAAGTCCTGGCCTCGGCTTTTTGCGTGATTTTCTTGGGGGACAAAAAAATCCAGGGTAGCCTTCCAGGGTAAAGTTTGGTGGGTAGCGCGTACCCAAAGGCCTAGAGCTAGTGCACGAAATTGACGAAAGACGACTTCGCGTGACAGGTACTCAATTTGGGGAACTCTGGTAGGTTCAAGCATGAGGGTCGGTTCCTGAAAGACCTGTAGGCTACGGGGTCGGGGAGGACAAAGAGTTAGGGCAACCGAAGCGGGTTGGCCCTGTCGTCCGGCACGCCCTGCTCGTTGCTGGTAATTGCCAGGAAGGGGCGGAACATTGTTCATCACCACTGCATTCAGACTGCCAATATCGACACCCATTTCCATCGTGGTGGTGCAAAATAAATAGTTTGTTCGGCCTTCGCGAAAGGCGTCGGCTCGTTTTTTTAAGAGGGAAGCCTCTATTTGAGCACTATGTTCTTGCACAACATAGTCGTGCCTACCAAAGAGAATCTTTTCATGATAACGAGTCCAAAGTCCCGTAGCCTGCCAAACTTCAAGCCACTTGACCTGTTCGGCACTCATGTTGTGTCGGCGCGTACCAGCAAGTTTGGCCAGTGGGGTTCCCCAATTTTTGGTTATTGCCACACCTTTGCCTAAAAGTGGGTGGCGATTGTCGATGGTTTCGGTAACAAGCTCGCCAAACCCCTGACCGGCTTGAAAGCTTGTGACTGGGCCTACAACCATTTCGTCGAAAATTGGTAATCGTGCTTTGCCTTCACTATCAGGGGGACAAACAATACACAAGGAATCCCACAATGCTGACGAAAGTTTTTGGGCCTTTGCGGAGTTTTCTAACAGCTCAGCCTGAGATCCTAACAACACCAAACCCAGAGGGTTGGCCTTTTTTGTAGTTCCATTGACGAGACTGCAGACGTTTCGGTCAAAACCCTGAAGAATCTTTTGATTCGATTTTTGGAGAATGTACGAATAGATGTAGTTCTCGGCCCCATCCCAAGCATCGAGATCAAAGTACCAGCCCGAACGGATTTTGGTTGAAAGTAAAATCGTTAGAAAGGTACGCCAGGTTTCTAGGTCAAGACCGAACTCTTTTACTGCCAAAGGCAGATCGATGTCGTCGAGGCTAGGAAAGCTTACCTGAACGAGTCCTAAACTTTCTAAAGATGCCCCTCGGCGGGGTCGTCGTCCTAGTTCTCTTAGAAGAAAAATTCTGGCTAAATCTTTAGATTTGGTGAGAACAGGTTCGTAGGTTTCAAGAAAATGACGATTTTCAGGCTTGTCTAAGGTGCGCTCAAGTTCGGAAACAAGCTGTTGAAGGGTACGACTTTTGTTCTGTATGGCTTTCAAAATCCATTGCCGAGCCCAGTTGCGCTCGGCATCAAGACGGGCGTTAAAAGTGTACCGAGCAGTTTTTTGCCGAGCATCGGTAAACGAAATTGCCTTACGTCCTTCGAAGGGCAAAAGGATTCCTGGAGTCTCGGGTTCAGGAGGCGAAAGCCATAACACTTCTGATGGAAGCATGTTTAAGAGGAATGGTTCGTCGGCTCGTAACTCTCTAAACTTAGCAGGACTGAGCGCTTGACAGCGTGTACACCGCGAGCGAAGCCTCTTGTCCGGACCAAGGTCTGTCAAGATGTAAATGGTTTGAGCTGTGTCACCGGGTTGTAGTTTTCCGTCCATCCTGAGAGGCCGGGGCAGACCAGTCTCGGAAATACCAAGTTGCAGAATTTGATCGGAGGCATCGTCTTCATCAAGGCTTTCGTCGTCAGCAGGCGGTCGTAGGCCGCTATAGGGAGTTTCTAGTTGCATGAATCCGTCGGGGTGGTCAACGTACATCAGAGCGAGGTGCACTTGACCACAAGAATTACACTTGGTTAGCAAACCTACTGGAAATTGGCAATAGGGGCAAACTTCGTGTTTCTCGAAAAAGATAGAACCAAACGGCCACGATTTAATCTTGGGGTGGCCGGAACACTGTGGATTAGCGCACGCCCAGACTGAAGGTAGCGTTTTTAAAAACAAGTTTAGTCGTAAGGCAATGCCAGTGCCCTGTGGTAAGGGTGAAGAAAAGCGTTCAAGCCAAACAACAGTTTCTTCGTCTGAAGAAGTTTTTATGATGTTCTTTATGGCGCTCCACCGAAGGGCTTGGTAAGGGTTGGCTTCAAAAGCTTTGAGTAGGGGAGTAAATTCTGAAGTGGGAGGGACAAACGAGGTGCCCAAGACCAATTTGTCGTGAATAACATCGAGGCGGTTATCTGTTCTGCTGGCTAAGCCTTTAAGAAATTCCTGTAAGGGCCCTGGATTGTTTCGATCACCAAGGGTTGCTGAAAAGGCCGAAAACCTTACGTCGTTAGGCGATACCTCAAAGGCGTCCATGACACGTCGTAACAACAACGCGAGCTCGACCGCTTGAGCCCCCTGATAATTATGCGCTTCGTCAACAATGATGTATTTGAGCTTACCACGGGACTGTTCTAAAATGGGCGTGTCGTCATCGCGAAGTAACAGGTACTCCAGCATGGTAATATTGGTAATTAAAATGGATGCAGGCGTTTGACGCATACCACGTCGATCTAAAACTTCCCATGGGGATTCGCGTTCTTCTTGTGCGCTAACATCGTTGGGCGTTCTTCCATTCCATCGGCAAAACTTGATTGCGCCGTCGAATGGCTCAAGGTAGCGTTTAAGTCGTAGTTGTTGGTCTTCGATGAGAGCATTGAGAGGGTACAGGATAAGGGCTTGAACTCCGGGTTCGAGACGTCCCTGTACCTCAAGTTGGCTGGCGAGATCACTCACGATAGGTATCATAAAAGCCTGAGTTTTTCCTGACGCTGTTCCTGCACTAAGGAGTGTGGCACGCGGCTCTTTTGCTAAGAGGGATTGCCAGGCTTCACCCTGGTGCGCGTAAGGTCGAGTCAGGTGGTGTGGTTTGTCGCCGATCAAGTGGGGAACTTTTTCAAGAAGTAGGCGTGAAAGTAAACCTTCAGCTCCCAAATCATGAACTGTTTTGGGAAACTCCTGATATTGATAAAGAACTTTTACAAGAGGGTCGGCTAAAAGACTGGGATCATTTTCGGTACCTTGAATAAGGGCCGAACGAAACCAATCGACAAGGTCAGCGTCACGAAGTTTCCAATCAGCGAGAATCGTATCGGCAACAACTTGTCGTAGGTGCTGAGGGAAGGCAAAAAGTAAACTCAGGATACGCTTCCTTCAAAAGGACTTTCGGGAATAATTTCGAAAAGATTTTTGAGGTTTTTTTGACTATCAATAAACCGTTGAGGAATATAGTCTCGAACGTCAACTAAGGCTGACCAAACTCGTTGTTTTGCCTGAAGAGCTTTCATACGAAAAGAAATTGGTTGAGGTGAGGGTGAGCTCACCTGTTTAAAAAGCCGTCGGGCCCGCGACTCAACAAGCCTGGGGTCTACTTGATGTTTTAAACCGGCACGAAGTGTCCAGCATAACCCTAAAAAGCCTTGGAATCCGTTGTCCGACCCTTCGAGAATCATTTCAAAAAGTGTTTGAAAGGGGAACAAAAAATCAGGTCCCAGAGTTGTGATCTCGTCGCTCAACAGCCAGAGATTTGACCAATCGGCATCGTCCGGTTGGTCTGTTAAAGTGGTAAATAGCTGACGATAAAGTTCGATTGAGACACTTTGAATAGAAGCGGGGGGTGATAGTTGACTCAGCTTGGCGAGTACGACTTCGCCTCGACTAATGGTTAGCAACGGCGAAAGCTCTTGAGGAGCAATGGAGGTCTCAAGGGGAATGAGAGTAGGTCGCATCCAATCGGGTTCGAAGGGGCTGGTTAACAAATACATACCACGGGGGTAAGAATCCCAGCCGGTAGGAAGAAAATATGATCCTTCAGATTGTTCTAGGGTGATTGTAGGCAATGACGGCGCCCACAACGCTCTTAGCGTTAGAACGGGGGGATTGGTAAGTTCTGTTTTTGTGTCCGTGTGCCAGGATACACTTTGCCCCGAACCCAAAAGTGTTCGCTCATCTTTGCTGGGAAGAATAGCAAAGTTCTGAGTTACAATCGTGAGTTCATCGTGATAAGCAGAAGTGTAGGGCACATCGGTATCACTAATACGGATATCTAATTGTGATTGACGGAGTAACGGGTCGGACTCTGGCGACTGTTCGATGGTACGAAACGAGTTTTTTAGCGATTGAAGAAAAAGAATTCCAGGACGTGAGGTAAGGTCTTCTTCGTTTTCAAGGTCGTAGGAGCGTTGGTTGAGGGTCAAAGATTTCACCCGGCGGGTTTTAAATAGCCACCAAAAGTTTTTCAGATCCTGAGACCAAACCCGCAGGTGTCGGTCTTCTAAAAGAGGAGCTGTTTCACTTCTTAAGAAAAAGATTTGGGGAGAAGGAAAGCATAAAAGAGAAAGTTTTTGCTCGTTATCGGTAATTTCAAAAATTTCCCCGGCATCTTCACCTTCGACGATTCGTAAGGGGGTGGTGAATCTCCAGGTATTCGCTTCGAATTGTGCTGTGGCAGGCTGGAGCAAGGACCAACCCTTAGGCAGAGCCAATGTCCAACTGATATACAAGTTAGAGGAGTTGTAGGCTTGAGTGACTATCCGTCCACGAACGTCTAACCCTGGTAAAACTACTTCGTAGGTTTGCCGGTAAACTTTGTTGTTTTTCGTGTAGCGAAAACGAACTAGGCCTTCTAAACGATGGGCGCTCCAGCCAGCTGATAAGACCGGTTGAGTCGATTTAACCGGCTTACCCCGATACCAAGCCCCTGTATACGATTTACCGGCATCAAGTTTAGGTAATGTTGTTAGGCTTTGGCTTTCGCAAAAGATTTCTTGAGCTTCAGGTGTGCTAAAGCAAACAGAATCAGTGTCTCGTGCCAATAGCCATTGGTAGTTCCAAGCCGCGTCAAAAACCGTGCCATGTGTTAGTTTCCAATCTTTTGGTGCCAACCAGGCTCGTTGACCTGAAGGTTCAACGCGCACAAGCACAGGGTACTCGGGAGGCTGAAAGTCGACTA
Organism: Spirochaetales bacterium; assembly: GCA_013044245.1. Classification (GTDB taxonomy): domain Bacteria; phylum Spirochaetota; class Spirochaetia; order JABEVK01; family JABEVK01; genus JABEVK01. The sequence continues at coordinate 16,916 of JABEVK010000024.1, forward strand.
AGCGAACCGGAGCTTCTGTGGGTTGGTCGTTATCATCTAAAGCTGTTATACGAACATCCATCCAAGGGTTGGCTAACGAATATTCAGGACGTTGACTAGATTCAAGAATAAACCCCTTGGGAGAAGGACCATAGCGACCAAGAAGACTTCGTTCCCCATCGTGCAGAAGAAATACTCGTAGGCTAGATTGCTCCGGAGAAATCGCAAGAGTTTTGGGAAGCTCAAGTGAAAACCGTAACGTGCTAACCGACCCATCGGTTGAGGAGGCTCCGATCCACCACGTTCCTGTTTGTAGAAGAATACGTTTTTTGCGGGGTCGCAGAGATAAAAGATCGCTAAGCCATTGCCAATCGTCCGATAGTTCAAACGGCAGGTACTCGCTGGCGCGTTCTAGCGCTTCATCGTTCCATTGCGTTGGTGGGGTTTGAGAAAGCTCAGGGTCGGCATCGATTTGCATTAATCCCTTTAAGAGCAAACTCACGGCGAGTTTTTGAAGATCACCAGCTTCTGAAAAAAAGACATCAACCAATTCGGAAATTTGGTCTGCGCTCTGATTTCGCAGTTGTTCAAATGCGGTGCAAATTTCTTTCCAATACCGGTTTTGAATCAGCCGTAGAGGTAGCCCCCCCTCTAAATACAGGGTGTTTAACCAGAGTCGGGCATCATTACTCGCTAAGCGGACAGGACGCTTTAAAAGCTTGAGTCCTTGCTGGGCCAGTGTAACCAAAGTTTTGTAGGGTAGCGATAAGCCTAAATGATCCCAACTCAGGTAATTGTTCATGTCGTCAGTAGATTGACGAAGGCGTTGGCTTGACCAAAGGCAAAAGAGCACCGATTGTTGCTCCCCTGACAAAGGGGAGAAATTTTCACTGGCAAAGAGGTTCAACTTGTGCGAAAGTGTTATCGACAGGCGATAGCGAAAGAGTGGCCGTCCATCCGGTTCAGAAAGGTGGTTTTTGAACAGAATTTCATCCCATAGGCTCATGAGAATACTATATCCTAAGCCCCATTGTTTTAGCAACCTTTTTGAAAAAATGGTATATAATGTTCCTAAAAGATCGATAGTGATGAGGTTTCAAGGGTCATGACATTGCTGACATTTATAGGAAAAGGTAAGCCCGACAACAAAGGCGAGGGGAACTACCAAAAGACGACTTATGTGTTTTCGGACGGAAAATCTTACACAACTTCGGTCTTTGCCGAAGCCTTAATTCGCTCACGGAACGATATTGACAAGGTCATCGTTCTGGGAACTTATACATCTTCGTGGGGAAGCCTTGTCGAGCCGCACGTGGACAGTCAGGGTGAGGCAGATTTTGGCATGGAGCTTTTTGAACGCGAGTCCACGGGAATTACCGAAACACATCTACAGCGGCTCAATATCATATTGTCCAAGGCTTGGAATTGCCATACGGAATGTTTTGCCCACACCATGGATTTAAGTCAGGCCAGTCAAGAAGATATTTTCAACATTTATTACCCCGTTGTCCGTTCGGTGAGTGCCAATGGTCTTTTAGTGGATATTACCCACGGCTTTCGTGTTTTACCTCTGATTTTGTGGAGCTCGCTCCCTAAGACAAATGTTAAAGAAGTCATTTACGGGGAATTTGACCCTAAGTTAAACCAGTCGCCGGTACGTCGGATCATGTTGCCCGAACTCGATACTCAGTTTCGAGCCTTGGAATTGTTTCACGCAGGTTTTAAAGGAGAATTATTGGCACAATGTCTCCCTGAGAAATGGCGAGCCTTGGCGGAATGGCTGAGGCATTTTTCGTTGCTAATCGAGGCTAACTACTTCTTGCAGATTGAGGATTCCCAACGCTACCTTAAAAATGTTATTGACGAGCTTAAGAATGAAGAGCTGTCACCTTGGGTTAGCGAATTGGTTGAGTTATTAAAAAAACAAATCCTTAACAAGTTGTCAAAAAAACAAAATTTGAGCGAAAAACTTCTCTACCTTGGCGAACTCCTCCATAGTAAAAGTCTTGATAGTAAGGCGGTGTTGTGTATTTGGTTGGCTGTAGAAGTACGAGGTTTTGAGATTTGTCATAAAACCGAAGAAATTGGAGACTATGATGTTTATCAGAACGTGGTCAAAAAGGTTCTGTTGGCAAAGCGAAAGAAGCATCCTGATCATGAGAAACTTTCGTACTTAGAAAGTTTGCGAAATCAGATCGCTCATGGCGGGGCTATCAATAAGCGAAAAAAAGAATTCCCCAGCCCCACGTACCTTAAAAACCAATTTAAGAGTTATTATGTGGCGGTTGAAAGCTTTTTGAAAGAAAACCCCATACCCACGCGATGAAAGACTTACATTATCGACATTACAGTTTTGAGCTCATTCTGCAGGGAGCTTATCAGGGGAATGAATTTGCCTTAGCCTTTAGGAGCCTGCTGGGCTTGGTTCTTCATGAGCAACTGTGTCAGTTCGCGACGATGAATTGTCCGCAGTGTCCCCTACGCGAAACTTGTGACTACACGGCATTATTTGAGACGAGTGCCCGAGCTGGCTACGATATTACACTTTATAGCCTGAATTGGCAGACCCCCACAGTTACGAAATATTCTGCGGTTAAGTTTGATTTGTTTGTTTTTCACTCATTAGAGCGTTTCGATCAAACGTTTTGGTTACCTATTTTTCGACGGATGGGTGCTTTGGGCGTGGGTAAAATGCGAATCGCTTTTCAAGTCAACCTTTTAGAAGTAAAAGATATTCACAAACCTTTACCTGCTCAGGGCGATGCTCAAATTCAATTGCAATTAACATTGCAAACTCGAACACCCTGGCGACTTTTGCATGAGGGTGGGGTTGTTCTTAACCCGGAGTATGCAACTGTTTTAAGATCGTGCTATCAAAGGTTAGAGAACTTATACCCTGAGGCACGAACATCTTTTCCTTTTCTTAATTTTGACACGGCTCAAAAAACAAAAACTATTCAAACTCATTTTGAACGAAAGACTTGGTACTATTTCAGTACACGACAAAAAAAGAAAATAGCTTTAGCTGGTGTTGAAGGCTCTATGTCCGTTGAAGGAAGTTTTTCGGGACAGGAGCTCTTTTATTTATATTTTGGTGAAATCGCCGGTGTAGGAAAAAGCCTGCGTTTTGGGTTGGGACGTTACCAAATTCACTGAAAAGGAGTAAATCATGGCCACGGTTTATGTTGTGTCAGATTACGGAGTGTTGGGTAAAGCAGATGAGAATCTAGTTTTTACTATGAAGGATGGAGGTCGTACGATTATCCCTACGGCTATGACGAAACAATTAGCAATTATCGGGCAGATTACCATTACAGGACCAGCATTGCGGTTGCTACAGCGTTACCGGTTGCGAACCAGTTTTATTTCGAAAAATGGATTTTTTAATGGAGCCTTGGAATTTGGTCCCGGAAAAAATGTTTTAATGCGAAAAGTTCAGTTCTTTAAACTTGAAGATGAAGCCTGGAAATCCGATTTTGTTCGTGCTATTGTTGGTGGAAAATTGCGAAATCAATTGGCTTTTATTCAAAGAATTAAACGATCGGGACGTGCGGATGCTGATGTTCAACGCGTTATTTTAAGTATGAAACGCTATATTTTACAGCTTGAGCACGAAACTGATATTGCCGTGATGCGTGGTTTAGAAGGAATCGGTGCGAAAGACTACTTTTCAGTATTTAAGCATAATTTGCTTTCAGAAAAAGCCGTTTTTCGTGGAAGAACTACTCGCCCTCCCGAGGATCCCGTGAATGCCGTACTAAGTTTCTTGTATACACTCTTGTACCAACGTGTCGAGACCACCCTTTTGGCTGAGGGGTTGGACCCCGCTGTTGGGTATCTTCATGTACCAACTTATGGAGCTCAGTCCTTGGCTTTTGACCTGATGGAGGAATTTCGTGTTCCTGTGGTAGATACTTTGACCTGTGCGCTTTTTAATTTGGGAATGTTGGATACTATTCACTTTCGGGAGGTAAGCTTTGAGCCCAAGTCAGACGAAAACCCTTTACCAGACGAAGGTGAGGAAACACCGACGTTCGTGGCACGTAAAGGCGTGTTGTTAACCGCTGACGGGCTTCGAAAAGTGATCGAACAATTTGAGAAGAAGATCCATGAGCGGAAACAATACCCGGGTCTTGCGCAATCTGTTTCGTGGTCGCGTATTATTAGGGAACAGGTTTTACAGTTTCGTCGTGTGTTGAACGGAGAGGCCGTTCAATATCAACCTTTTTTGCATGGTTAAACCCCTATGAAAAGTTGGATAATCATGTACGATATTAGTTCACCACGACGACTCGCCAGAGTAGCAAGGTTATTAGAGTCTTTTGGTCTGCGAATTCAGAAATCGGTTTTTCAATGTGACCTTACCCCGGAAACCTATGTGAGTCTTAAACACCGCTTATTGCGTTTAATTCATAAAAAGCAAGATTCTCTGGTCTTTATACCGGTTTGTTCCCGTTGTAAGCTCAAAACGATTTACCGAGGAACAGCAAAGATTTTTCAATTCAAGGATTTTCTCATTTTATGAACGTGGTTTTGAAATTTCGCCAACCTCGAAACTTTGAAAATGACTCAAAAAAAGCGGGGGGTTTGCGGAATCGGTTAAGTTGTGCTATAATAACAAATAGATTGACTTTCGGTGAGAACAAAAGGCAGTTTTCAGGTGTTCTATGTCAGATTCTAGGGAAGGTTCGCACTTTTGCCTTTGAAAGTACTTGTCCTGTAACAAATTACAGAGGGTGCTGTCCGAAGGTTTCCCCGTTTGTAGGGGATTACGACTTGGCTATCTTTCACAAGAGGAGCAGGGGGACATTCTTGTCCGAAGGTTTCCCCGTTTGTAGGGGATTACGACTATTTGTCTTGTCTGTAAATAATCACACTATTGTCTGTCCGAAGGTTTCCCCGTTTGTAGGGGATTACGACATTGTAAAGAAATAATTCTTGCAAGACTTTTTGCTTATGTCCGAAGGTTTCCCCGTTTGTAGGGGATTACGACAATTCCGATCCTATCTTTTCCCAACGGAATGAGAAAAGGTCCGAAGGTTTCCCCGTTTGTAGGGGATTACGACCCAGCGGAAACTGAAATAGTGGGCATATGCGAAGTCGAGTCCGAAGGTTTCCCCGTTTGTAGGGGATTACGACGGGTGGGCTTTACAGATAGCGGACACTGAGTCCGAGTCCGAAGGTTTCCCCGTTTGTAGGGGATTACGACCAGTTGGCATCTTCTTCAAGCGATAAAGTGTCCATTTTTGTCCGAAGGTTTCCCCGTTTGTAGGGGATTACGACTTTGCCAGGAACCGGTTGATTACATAC
>JABEVK010000025.1 GCA_013044245.1 Spirochaetales bacterium
CCCTGGTGGTCAACTGTTTTTAACAGGAATTTTTCAAACATTTCAAAACCTACATCCCCTACGTTATAGAGTGACTCACTACTACCTAGAGTTGAGACTTGGGTTATGGTAGTAAAAGCTCCAGGGTCTACCTAGGCTTGTGCCTGAGGCATAACTAGTGAAACTCATTCGCCCCAGTGACGACCTAGCCAATGAGAAGCCAACTAGCGAATAATTCTGGTAAGGAAGTTTGAAAACAGGGCGTGGGGCTTAGTTAACGGTTATGAAGCTTTTGAGCGGCTATGACTTGGATTGCTTTGTTATTTCGGCCGTCAAATGGACACACCTGTAGCGAAAAAAGGGATTTTAGAGGTGTCAATTCGATTGTTTGAGCCTGTTCAACCAGCCTTCTGTTCAAACAGTCTTTCCAAGGCATCTCCGCCAAGCATGAGTACGGGGAAGGTGGATGCCGGTTCTTCGGGTACTTACAGAGACAAATGCCACAACTTTAAAAACTCTCAAAATAGTTAGTTTAAAACACACAGTTTGCTTTGTAATTGGACCAAAAATGTTGCAGAAAAACACGCCATTCCCCTTAACAAAAAGGAATGTATTTTGACTGTTTGACTTTTATTCTGTAAAACTTTTATTGCAAAAATATTTTTAGCAAAACGATAAAAATACTACAAAGGGATACTAGACGAAATAAACCTGATAGTTTTATATTTTTGCTGTAGGAGGAACTGCATGCCACGTCCCGTAGGTTCAAAAAATAAGCCCAAATCTTTTGAGGCTAGTTCATCAAATTCCGGCGACAATAATGGAAAAAGTGTTCGTCTTCGCGCCCGCGTCAACGTTCTTGATGTCATCAACCAGGCCCGTCAAGCGGAAGGTTTAGGCAAGGTCAAAACAAAAGAGCCCAAGGTAAAAGTTGGTCTTAAACTGAGCGATGACCAAAAACGAAAGATCGCTTTAAGTGTTTCGTCAAAGTTATATCCTGGTATTTACAGCAATGATTTTGTTTTAACAAAAGAAATGAAAGAAAAACTGGTTAAAGCTGTTAACACTGAAATTGATAAGATTGAATCGGGTGACAAACCCCTTCCTGAAATCTTTTAATCTTTTTCTTTCACATTTATTCGGTCTGAAAAAGTCTGGCGAGAATATCTAATAATTCTCGCCAGGTAAAGGGCTTAGTTAAGCGAGCGTCAAAAACTCGGCTTTCATTTATTGGGTCTTCAGAATAACCGCTCATCCCAAGAATTTTGGCGGTACAGCCTCGCTCACGCAGTTGCCGTGCTGTTTCATAACCACCTAAACCACCAGGAACCGTCAAGTCAAAAATTCCTAAAGTGACAACTTTGCCCGCATTATTTAAGTCCTCGTAAAGGTTAAGAACCGCCTCACCCTTAGAAGCTGTACGCACATCCATCCCTATCGAAGTCAGTAGCTCACGCAACGATTCTTGGAAACTTTCTTGGTCATCCATCACCACGGCTAAGCCCTTTAAACGCAAAATCGACTCAGACTTACGGGGAATATCTTCGGCAAGAGCTTGAGGTTCTGCAGGTAAAATTACCACCATAGTGGTGCCTTTACCAGGGGTCGACCGGACCTCAACTTTGCCCCCGTGGCGCTGAACAATCGAATACGAGGTTGCTAGGCCTAACCCTGAACCGGTCCGTTTTGTAGTAAAAAACGGCTCAAATATATGGTCAATAACCGACGCAGGAATTCCAACCCCCTGGTCGGTGACACTGATTCCCAGTGACGCCGGAGGAATATTATAGGCATTTACCACGATATTGCCGCCGGCATAAGACGCTTGCCGAGCATTGAGAACAAGGTTATTGATCACTTGACTCAATAGGGCTTCATCCCCTAAACACAACCACAAATCAGGGTCTACCGTGACCGAAAAGGCTAGGTCGGAACCTGCCAGGGCGAATTCGGTCCATTCGGGCAACAGGCGGCCCAAATGTAAGGGTTTACGAACCAGGTGGGCACCTTTCGAAAAGGTTAAAAGCTGGCTGGTGAGCGATCGAGCACGGGCCATGACCTCGCGGGCTTTAAGAAGCTTTTCACGGGCAGAATTGTAGTTCTCTTTAGCAAGATCAAATTGTGCTACTTCTAAATAGCCAAAAATCCCCCCCAGCAAGTTGTTAAAATCGTGGGCTATGCCCCCTGCAAGCACACCAATACTTTCAAGCTTTTGAGACTGACGCAGTTGTTCTGCTAACTGACGCTCTTCGGTAATGTCGTGTGAAACAGCTTGAATGCTTTCAAGATTTCCGTCACGGTCAAAAAACGGCACAAAGGAACATTGCCAAGTCCTTTCTTCGCCTTGGATCTTAAACTCACCCTCGTAACTTTCTTCGGTTCCAGCCTGAGCGACAAGCGAAAGCCACAGGCCAAACGCTTTGCCAAAATCCCCTGGCAGAAGCTTTTCAGGGCGCTGACCTAAGGGGTGTTCCGTCTGGGGTTGTGTCAGGTGGGCGAAGAGACGGTTTTGCAAAAGCAGGTGACCTTCGGCGTCAAACAAAGCATTGGCCGTGCGGGATTGCTCGAACATCTGTTCATAGCGATGCCAGTTGGCTTCGACAGCTTCTTCTGCACGAAAGCGTTCGAGACCAAACGACAAATCGGCGGCAGCCTTGTCAAACATTTCTAACTCTGACAACGAAAACGCCTTGGGATTTTCAGAATAAATCGTAAACGAGGCGACAACCTCGTCGTGTAAAAAAATCGGAAAGGAGGCGAGACTACGAATACCCCACTGTCGTGTTCTTGTACGCCACGGGAGGAGGTCTGGGTCCGATTCGGTATCTTGGCAGTAAAAAAACTTCCGCGTTCGGTAACAACGCCCCGTGGGGCCCCAGCCTTCCGGTTCATCATCAAGACGAAGGATCAAGCCCTCGGCATAACCCGAGGATCTTCCGGCCCAGACGGTGGGAACGGCTCGAGCATTCTTTCGGTCCATGACCGCCACCATAACCAACGGAAATTCCCCTGTTTTTACGGCGATACGACAAAACTCTTCATATAAGCCATGGGAGGATTTTTGACGCGCCAAACTAAGGCCGAATTCACCTAACAAAGCGTAGAGCTTATTGACCCGCCGCAGTTCCCGTTCCTGAAGCTTAAGCTCGGTAATATCGGTACCCACCATTTGCACGCCGGAGATATCTTTTGAGGAATCCCACAACGGAAGATAGGTAGTACTCAGGAAGCGTGTTCCTTCGGGTGTCGACAACTCGCGCACATGAGACTCGGGGGTGCTGGTGGCGGCTACACGCTGAATGTTAGCTTGAATTTCTTCACCTAAAGGCGAAGGAAGAAGCTCTGAAACTAAGCGTCCGGCTACCTCAGGAAGTGCCGAAGCTCCCAAAAGTTTTAACGAAGCAGAATTGCACAGGACAAGGCGTCCCTCGGTGTCGTAAAACCCATTCACGGTTCCCGAGTTTTCGAATAACAACTCCAGCCAACGCCGGTTGAACTCCAGCTGACGTTCCGTGTCGCGTCTTTGACTGATATCGCGGGCTACGCTAAGCACATAACCCACTCCGTCAAGCTCGAGAGTACGGGAGTGAAGCTCCATGGGGATATCTTGCCCCTGGGCAGTTCGATGAAAAAGCTCGGTTTGTAAATGGCCTTGAGCGATAACTGTCTCGAATTGTTCTTGGGCCCGGGTCGTGTCGTGAGGCGAACGAAGAAACGAAAAATGCTGGCCCAACAGCTCTTGCCGGGTATAGCCCAGCGTTGCCAAAGCGGTTTCATTACAATCGACAATGTTTCCCTTCAAGTCTAAAAGGTAGACGGCGTCGGCAATGGCATTGAGGGCTGATTCGGCAAACAAGGCTTGGGTGAAAAGCCGTGGGGCAGTTTGATCCATACTTCTATTGTAGAGAACATGATCTGGCGGAGCAAGAAAATTATATTATACTGAAAGAGATGAAACACTTGATAGTTTTGGTGTTCGTCTTAGGAAGTGGTTTGTCCCTTTGGGGTCAAACCATACACCTCACCTGGGCCACAAACCCCGCCTACCCGCCGTATGATTGGTCTTTGCACGGTAAAGGGTACCACGGAGCGGCCGCCAAATTAATCGCTCACCTGCGACTACCCGGAGTCGACTTTGTCCCTGTCTATGTTCCCTGGAGACGCGCCCAAGAAATGGCCAAAGATGGCCAGTTGGACCTTTTGGTCAATATCCGGGACACCCCCGAGCGTGAAAGTTGGTTATCCTTTGCCCAGACACCCGCGTTTTCGAACCCCATTGTGATTTTTATGCGCCGAGAAAATCAGCTATCGCCGGGATGGCATTGGGACGATTTGATCCCCTTGCGCGGTGGTCAAGCGGCCGGCGACAGCTTTGGCTCACCCTTTGATGAGTTTTTAAGACAGCACCTATCCATGCAAACGGCACCGACCGTTGTCCAAAATTTTAAAAAGCTCCTGTGGAGACGCATAGACTTTTATGTTACCAGCCTCTACCTCGGGAAGCTTTGGCTCGCCGAGACGGACAATTCTCGCTATGTAGGAGTTTTGTTGCCCCCAGTCTCAGAACAGGCCATCACGATTGCGTTTAGCAAACGCTCGCCGAACGTCAAATTGTTAGCTGACCTTGATGCACAATTGGCAAAGTTACGACAAAAAGGTGTTTTAGACCAAATCTTTGCGCAAGCCATGACTGAAGCTCAACAGACCGATTTTAGTTCCCTGACAAGACCGTAATAGTCGGGGGCGCTTGTAAAAAGCGGCTTTGAATCACCTGAAAGTACGAAAGTACCCCAGGACTCTGCCCCAAAAGGTGGCCGCCCTCACGGTCTTGGCTTACCAGTTCCCAGGCATACTTACCCAAACCTAGGTCTAAACGCTGATTGACATTTTTACTCGGCAGGAACGTTTCTTTAGATTTTTTTTAATAAAAAAAAGCTGACTATATTCTCAAGGAATATAGTCAGCCTCGAAATTTTCTTAGACGGCGGCTTCGCCCCTGTCCTTGGTACGAACCCGAATGACATCCTTCATGTCGGACACGAAGATCTTACCGTCGCCTACGTTGCCGGTATAGGCGGTTGCGACAATGACATCAATCACCTTTTCTACCAGCTCATCTTTGACGACCGCTTCGATTTTTACCTTGGGGATGAATAACAGTTTGTATTCCTTACCCCGAAACTGCTCCACAATTCCCTTTTGGCGTCCATGGCCTTCTACCTGGGTTACGGTGATTCCCGAGTGGCCCAAGGACTCCAGCTTTTCTACGATGTCCTCGAGTTTTTCGGGACGAACAATGGCCTCAATTTTCTTCATGATGATGCCTCCTTAGCGCTCACCCTGCTTTTCGCCCAGCAGGGACAGGTCCAAGCCCGTCACTTCTTCCTGAGGTTCGACACGAACCTTGGTGAAGATCCTCGTAATGCCGTAGCTGAGAAGGGTTCCCACGACGGCCAAGACTACAGCTACCAACACCGACACGGCCTGAATGCCCACTTGTGTCCAGTTCCCGGTATAAAACAAGCTCTGTACGGGCTTGCCGCTGAAATAGACACCAATTTCCGGGTTGGCAAACATACCGGTCAGAATGGCACCGGTCATACCTCCCATGGCGTGAACCCCAAAGGTATCCAACGCATCGTCATAGCCCATTGCCTTTTTCAAGAAGGCTACCGACATGTAACACACAATTGCTACCACGATACCGATGACCAAGGCTCCTGTGGCGTCTACATAGCCAGAAGCGGGGGTGATGGCAACTAAGCCCGCTACCGCACCGGTGACGGCACCAATAACCGTGGGCCTTCTGTGGTGAATATACTCAATAATCACCCACGTCAAGCCTGCCATAGCGGTCGCCGTATTGGTAACAAAGAAGGCACTGCCAGCCAGGGTCCCTGCGCTAACAGCAGAACCGGCGTTAAAGCCAAACCAACCCACCCATAACAGTGATGCCCCGATAAAGGTAAAGGCAATATTGTTGGGCACCACGGGGTCTTTGCCGTAGCGAACACGCGGCCCCAACAGGAGGGCTAACACTAACGCCGAAATACCCGAGGAGGTATGCACGACCAAACCTCCGGCAAAGTCAATTGCGCCCTGTCCGTTGGCAATAGCCTCTTTACCAAACAAAGCCCCTAAGCCGTTAGCTAACCAACCGCCGCCCCACACCATGTGCGATAACGGTGCGTAAACAATCAATGACCATACAGCCGAAAAGATCAGCCACGCCGTAAGGCTCATACGCTCGACAATGGCACCCGAAATCAGGGCCACCGTGATAATGGCAAACATCAGCTGGAACATCGAATAGACACTTTCGGGGATGGTGGGAGCACCATGCCAGGGCTGGGTGTTTTGCCCATGACCGGCGGCAAACAGAACCCCGTTGTGCATGAACGCCGAGAAGTCGCCTATAAAGCCCCCGTTACCAAAACCCCTGAAGCCCAAGCTGTACTGCACAACTACCCAAAGAACGCTGACCACCAAAACCGAACCCAACGAATAGTAAATCGTTGTTAGGATGTTTTTACGGCGTACCATGCCACCGTAAAACAGGGCCAGACCAGGTATGGTCATCATCAAAACGATGGCCGCCGAAATCAGGATCCAGGCCGTGTCACCATCATTGAGGGTATAAGCGTACGCTGACGTCTTTACCCCAGGTGACATCGTTTTGCCGTCACTACCCACCGCTTTAACGGTAAAATCGACGTTGGTAGCAGCGGTTCCCCCCTGAGGGAGGTCACTCGAGACGGCGACGCCTGTCTTACCGTCCCCCGGCTTAGCCATCTGAGTCTGAACGGTTCCGTCAGCACCAGTGTAGGTAATCTGGAAGGCCGAGGCTCCGGCCGAGTCTTTCCAATTCAAGACCACATTGCCGTTATTCGCCCACGAAGTCAGATCCGTGACATCGCCAACCGGTGTCGCCGGAGCTTTTTCTGCGACAGTGGGTGCCGCAAAACCTAAAACAGGCAGTCCTAAGAAGGCAACCGCCAGAAACATCTGAAGGAAACGTTTCATCTCCCTCCTCCTTTGTAAGTTCTACAGCGAGAATACTAGCAAAGTCGGGCCAATGAAAGACGTAATTTTCACATTTTGAAGAAACAAATATAACTTATTACATTTATGTATTTTGTAGGTCAGAATTTTCAATTAAGTCAAAAAC
>JABEVK010000026.1 GCA_013044245.1 Spirochaetales bacterium
CAACAATCTCAGCGTGGCCGTTTTGCGGTGCGGCGAGCGAAACCTTACACCCTATTAAGCGCTCGCATCTTGAATAGTGCGAAAAAACCCGTAAAACGGGTTCAGCAAGTCGTTCAAGGAACAGCCGCCCAAAATGCCCGAATCTGGATCACAGAGAGTGGCCATGCACTCTACGGCGGCGAACCCGGGATCTCTAACACCTTTTTATCTACCCTGTGGTGGCTGGACCAGTTGGCTCTTTACGCCGTAGAGGGAGTAGACGTAGTGTTCCGGCAAAGCTTAGTCGGCAGTGATTATGGCCTTTTGGACGAAAAAACCTTGCGGCCCCGCCCCGATTACTATGCCAGCTTTTTGTGGAAAAAGTTGATACGGTCTCCCGTTTACGAGCCTCCACGAGTAAATAGTAGCAAACTCAGAGCATGGGCATTTGGTGGCGACCAGCGAATTTGGTTGATCGTGATTAACTTAAATCGCCATGCCCCGGCACATATAGATGCAGGTCAACCCATGAGGGAAAAAATTGTCTTCTCAGCCCCAAAGGATTCTCCCGAGTTGTTGCTGGTGAACGGTGAGCCAGCTTTGCCACGAATGGTGTGGGATTGGGATCACCCCGAAGTTCAGCGTTGGTGGGGATTGTTGTGCCCCGGGGACACTTCAGACTCAGATCTTTTTCAGGATATTACTTTACCACCGTTGTCTTGCGCCTTCTTAAGCCTGGTGCCTTGACCCGAAACCACGAGGTCGTTATAGTGAACCTTCTGAGAAGGAGCCGTCATGTCCAAAGCCCATCGGGGTCGAAGTCTTCGCGAGACCCCCAGTAAGAGTCGGGGAACGTGTCCTTCCTGCCAGCGCTCGGCTATCAAGCTTTTATACGAGGTAGAGCTGTCAGGAAATAAGACCAAGGTTTGCAAACAATGCAAAGCCAAGGTTACCGCTTAACCTTGACCGTTGAGGCCGCCTGCCAGGCGGCCTTTTTTTTCCTCTTCTCAAGAGGGACATCCTCCTTTAGAGTGTTGGTATGAATTTGGCTTCAGCAGGGGAAATTTACAAAGCGCTGTGTAATGGTCTCTTACAGGCATTTTTTGGCAAACCCGAAATTGTCGAGAAAATCGCTTTGGCTGTTTTGGCAGGAGGGCATCTTCTGATCGAAGATGTTCCCGGTGTGGGAAAAACAACCGCAGCTAAAGCCTTGGCAAGACTAATCAGTAGAGACGGGAAACCCTTGGCGTTTCGCCGAATCCAATTTACCCCAGATTTATTGCCCTACGATATCACCGGAACTGACGTGTTTCATCCTGATACCGGGCAGTTTGAGTTTATCCCCGGCCCCGTCTTTGCTCCCATCGTCTTAGGGGATGAAATCAACCGGGCCACGCCCAAGGTTCAGTCAGCGCTTTTAGAAGTTATGGAAGAAGGTCAGGTTTCGTTGGGCGGAGTGACGCGTCAGGTTGACCCATTCTTTTTTGTGGTTGCCACCCAAAACCCCCTGGAAACAGAAGGTGTTTACCCTCTCCCTGAAGCACAGTTGGATAGGTTCTTTATGAAAATCCAGGTTGGCTATCCTGCGACAGAACGAGAAAAAGCAGTATGGCTAGGAGACCCAGCTCACCGTGCCATCGAAACGCTGGCTCCCGTAGTAGACGCTGACACGATTCTTACACTTCGTAAAGAATTCAACCAGGTACACGTTGCCCCATCGTTGTTAGACCTTATTGCCCAGGTGATGGACCGAACCCGAACTCACAAAGGCATAGCTTTGGGTTTATCGCCACGAAGCGGGGTACATCTGATAAAGGCTCTTCGTTGCGCAGCTATGGTACGGGGGCGCGATTATGTCCAGCCCGAGGATTTTCGTTGGTTGGCTAAGGATGTTTTAGAACATCGTTTGATGTACCAGGAGTCTGTTCCTGAGCGGAAAAACCTTTTTTCTCAAATCCTTACCGAAGAACTGGCTCGCCATGAAGTTTAAAGTTACTTCCCCGTTCACCCTTTCTGGCTACGCTTTTTTTTTACCTCTCTGACATTTTTCCTTTTAGGGACGTTTCGAGGCGAGTTAGCCACCCTCCTCTGGGGAGCTTTTTTCGTGCTCCTTTTTTTCTACTTGGTGTTCGCTCGCGCCGTCGCTGGTTGGCGCCTCAAAAAGCGTTTCCAGCAAGCCATTCCCTCGGTCGTACCTACCCAAGGAAGCCTCCCCTTAGAGGCGCAGGAATGGAAAATCTTTTGGCCGGCTTATCATTTGCCTGACCTTCCTTGGATGAGCTGGTCCTTACAAGTCGTTGGCGTTCATTCTCCAGGTCGTCATTGGCGAGTGGAACAGGATTTGGTGTCCCAACAAGAGGCGATACTTTCTGTTACCTGTTTACGAGGTCGTTATCAGTTAAGTCTGTGTCTCAACCTTACCGATCGCTTCGGGTTTACCATTAGTCGACATCACTTTTCTGAATCGTTGGAGGTAAGTGTCCTACCCAACCCCGGGCAACGGCTTCCCCTTGTAACGCTCACTACGCAGTCATTGTCCGGTATTTCTTCTGGAGCTCCGACACCCTCCTCAACGATTGGTGAGACTCGCCCCTATCTGCCAGGCGATGATGTGCGTCGCATGAATTGGCGCTTATGGGCGCATACTGCTCAACCATTCGTTCGTGCGACAGAATGGCTCCCACCGCCTCTTGGAGAAACCCTCTGGGTGTTCGATACATCCGTGCCGCCTGGAACGGCTCTTTCAGCAGGAGAACACTGGCTAGATTTGAGAGCAGCCGCTTTATTGGCAGCCTTAGCGCAAACCGCAACCTGGCATTTGTATATTCCTTCCTCGTCCGTACATCTCAGAGGTGAGGCCAGCGATATATTCTCGGCCCAAAAAGCTCTTGCCGCGATTACCAACACGACCGAGGCACGCTTGCCCAAGTTACTTCGGCGCAAAGCTATCGTCGTTTCTGGGCCCGGTTGTCCCGGTTTAGAAAGCTTACTCCTTGTGGCACAGCAAAAAGGCATCCATTTGAGGCCTTTTCTTGTGTCTGGCCCGTCACAGTCCGCCAAGCCCAGTGCCATTCCTGTCATTCAGCCGAAGGGGAAAGTATGATAGGTTGGTTACGTCTTATAGCGCCACTGTACCTCACCATCCATGCCGCTCTGGCCATGGCAAATATCGCAGAACCGGGTATTCTTTTCGTCGGAGTTTTTGTCGCCAGCCTCTGGGGCCAGGCCCTAGCTCGAAAAAAGCCTTGGCTGGCTTTGTTAGCTTTAACCGGAACCTATGCCGGGCTTTGGGCAATTTTTCGTATCAGCCTACTTTTTTGGCCCCAAACTATGGGCTTCTGGGATTATTGGCCCACCGTCATAGAGCGCCAACTGTTGCTTTTAGGTATTCCTTTTATGCTCTTTGGGTTCTTCGCGTATTTAGGAAAGAGAACTCCCTCCTTCCTCCCGGCTGAACGCCTGTTTCATGCCTTTCTCTTGGCCCTACTTTTTTGGCAACAAGGGGGATACAAGATCTTTTTTTACCCGCATCCGTTTTGGGAAGCCTTGTCACTGTGTTTATTTATCTTCGCGGAAGCGGGAGTTTTGGCATTGCAGCGGCGAACCCATCACCGTTCTCCTTTCTGGATTCCGGCAAGTTTGCTTGTCGTAGCCACCGGTTTTGGTTTGTTGTGGTCGACCTTAAACCATTATGAAGAAGCCTCAACCGTCTCGGGAGGAGGACTGCTCAAGCCTCAAGCCTTGCAGTTTGATTTTTCACCTCTTGTTCGTTTAGAAAGTCGAATTTCTCTGGATGATAAACTGATTCTCCTGTACCGAGAGGACGGACCGCCTGTCACTCGTTATTTGAGGCGTTTTGTTCTTTCGGGCTATTCTCGTCAAAAGGGTTTTTTTATCAGTCCTCAATATCCCGGTGAAGCACCACAAACCGTAGGAAAAGCCCCAGAGACCTTCCAACTCACACCTGATAGTACCCAAGCACGAATCACGGTTCGACAAGAATACTTTTTGGTCAACCTTGATCCTTCTTCCTTTTTAAGCCTGAATGACCCCATTGCAATCCAGCCTCTTCAACGATGGAACCAGTCTTCGTTTGTCAATGCGTACCGGGTAATCTCAAAAGTGCCCACGGATGTTTTATGGCAAATTGACACCATTGAACATTCTGGCCTACCCAGCTCAGAAAAAGCCCACTATACGAATTATGGCCATCAGGAATGGTTGAAGCATCTTGCTCTTTCTTGGGTGGAAGGTGCACAGACACCGCTCGAAAAGGTTGCAGCAATTGAAGATAGACTAAAAGCACGTTATTGGTATTCATTGAATCCAGGGTCTGCCGCCGGTGACCCCTTGAAACAATTTTTGTTAACAACCAAAAAAGGATACTGTACCTATTTCGCCTTTGCGATGGCTTTGTTATTGCGCAGTGTGGGGGTTCCCTCGCGGATAGCCATCGGTTTTTACACCAACCCGGAAGAGGGCCTACTGGGGTTTTATCCAGTCCGAGCGATGCAAGCTCATGCTTGGGTCGAAGTCCCCTTCCAAGGTTTTGGTTGGATTCCCTTTGATCCTACAAGCGATCGATTAGCCCCAGGAGAAACCTTTCGCACCCCTCCCCAGATCAGCCCTCAACAAATGGAAAATCTGATTTCGGAGGTGCTCAAAGCAAATCCTCGGGCGACGGTCGCAACACTACCTCCAACAAGCCCCTGGCAACAGTTCTGGAAATCTGTCCAGCATCAAGCCCAAAACTGGTGGCCACTTAGTTTGCTCATTTTGCTTACCCTCAGTAATCTCGCTTTACGAGGACTTTGGCGTTTACGTTGGAGACTTTCTGCCCCCAGAGCTAGGACCGAAGCGCTCTACCGACGTCATTGCCGAGAACTTCGTTGGGCGGGCTGTATACCGGACCAACCTCTTTTACCGGAGCAAACAGCCGTCACCGATTTGGGAAAGTTTTTGGCACAGGCAGTTTCACAAGCCCGTTATGCGGCAGAATACAGCCTTGAACAGAGCCGAGACGCCTGGTTACGGTATTTGAATTCAAGCGCCGAACGACAAAAACTTTTAGGAATAAAATTCTTTCTCTGCATCCTGCTTCCGCCTTGGTTTCACAGCAAGTTTCCCCGGAGGCCTTCTTGAAAACCCTATACTTGCTGGTACTATACCTTGCCGCCATTCCCCTTCCTGCAGTAGCCATTGGCCCTGGGTTGCCGACCTTACTATCGCAAGCACGCGAAGCTCAAACGCTTCAGAATTATCAAACAGCAGTTCAAGCCTATCTCAATGCCAGACATCAATACCCTAACGCAGCAGAACCCGCCGAGGAACTGGGCAAACTTTATCAAAGCCAAAAACTTTACCAGTTAGCTTTACCACAATTTCAAGACGCTGTAAAACTATCGCCTCAACAGCCGGAAATACGCTTAAACCTCGCACAGACCTTGTCGTATCTCGATCGCAATCTTGAGGCGGTTAATGTACTCGCAAAAGCAGTCAAGCTTTTTCCCCACAATGTGGATATCGTTCAAAACTTAGGGTGGCTATATTATAAGACTCAACAGTGCACTTTGGGTGTCAAGCTTCTGAAATCGTTTTTGTCGAACGGCCACCGCAACCGTAATTTAGAAATGACTTTAGGAACCTTATATTCCGGTTTGGACGACTACTCTGATTCTCGCACACATTACTTGCTGGCCATAGCCCTCGCCCCCAAGGATGACGCCCCCGACCGTCACTTTCGCTCTATCTGTTGGTACAACTTGTCGCTTTTGGAAAAATCCTTTAATCACTTTGACTTAGCTTCTCAAGCGATTCATCAGTCCTTGGATGCCGAAGACCGCTCGGCGAGCTGGCTGGCCTTAGGCGAACTGCAGCAAGCGCAGCTAAAGGTGCCTCAAGCGGTTCAAGCTTTTCAAAGAGCGTCCAAGGCTGATGAAACCCCCTTGTCGACTTATGACTTGGCCGCACTGGAGGGCCTATCAGGCCACATTGATCTAGCTTTTGCCAGTGCTCGACAAATCGAAAACTTTAAAGACGACAGTTGGATTTACAACTTTGGAGTCACCAAGGCACAGTTTCTTCGGGACATGGCCAAGCTCTATCGTGACCTATGGACCGATAAAGCCAATGCCGTTGACCTAACCCCCCGTTTGACCTGGGGAGCTTGGTGGACTTGGTTAATTCATAAAATCACCTGGTCCTGGTGGGCCTGGTATTGGACTCAACAATACCAGCAATGGGAACTTAAACTAGCGTCACAAGCTGAAGCCGGTGGAAATGCCCCCGAAGCATGGTCTGATTTAATCAAAGCCAACATTGATCACCCTGAAGTGGCGTTGAAGTACCTACATAAACTTAAAGCCTATGAGGCAGAAAAAAATCCCTCGACCCAGGCACTTTACCTTGCGCAAGAAGGTCGGTTAAAAAAGAATCCGACTTTGCTAGCTCAGGCGATCACACTTTTTCCTCCCGAGCAACTTGCTGAAAAAATCACGGCGGAAGCGGACTTGATTTGCCTTTTAAAAGCTCAAGGAGCTGATGTAACCAGTTGGTATCCTCTCGTCAATCAGGTGTTCAAGAAACTCCCCGGAATTCTGACCAATAGAGGGATAGCCCTACCCGTTGTGGATATTATTTATGGCGCGACACCCGCAGAGCAAAAAATATGGCGACATGCTGTTGCTGATTTTTCAGAGGCCGCACAGTGGGATGCTCGCCCCTACGACCGTCCAGGAGTAGTTTATACTCTAGCTTTAGACATTAGTCATAGCGAAGGAATTTGGAACCTCTACGATGCCCACGGAAAAAGTGTACTTCAAGGAACCTTCCCACGTGATCAAAAAAAAGAGACGGCGCTTAACGATATTTATCAAAATATCCTGCGCCGTCCCTGGTAGCCCTGGGGCGAGGTCTACAACGACTAGTCTTTGCGAATGATCATCAGCGAGACGTCGTCAGCGAACGTTCCGCCGTATTTCTTCTTATCGCCGCCCTCGGCATACTTATTCAAAACTTCAAGAATGTGATTCAAGATCGTATCAGGATCCTGGTCGCGAATTTCAAGGAATGCATTCTTTAAGCCCTCTAAGCCAAAAAGATTCCCATTGGCATGCTTTGCTTCAATAACTCCGTCAGAATACAGGATCAGAATATCTCCCGACTTCATGTCAAAGCTTCCCACGGACTGTGCCGACACGACATACTCGGAAAGCCCCAAGAACCCAGTGCGATCCTGGAGTTGCGTCAGTTCCTCAATTTCATCCTTGTCTTTGTGAAATAAAAGCCCAATAAGGTGAGTTCCCGCGTGAGTGATGACGCCGTCCTTTTCAACAAAATAGTTCTGCGTCATAAATTTATCACTACCGATACGGTCTCGGTTAATCGTACAAAGCGACCGGTTTACCACATCGTAGAGCTGATCAATTTTTAAGGGTTTTTCAAGGCTTCTCGAAGCTTCAACGGCGCCATGAAAGGCTGAGGTAGCGATAACAGCCATCATGCCGGCCGGAAGACCGTGTCCGGCAACGTCGCCTATACCAAAATACGTGCCGAACGGCGTGGGCAACGAGTCATACACATCACCACCAACCTCCGAGGCAGTTTGCATGTAACTACCAACTGAATAGCCCGGCATAAGGACTTTTTTTGGAAGAATCGAGGTCTGAATATTGCGTGCTGTATTCATTTCGCCTTTCAGTCTGTTACGTTCTCGTTGAATCGCCTTGGCATTCATCAACGAAAAGATCGTTCCCAGATTCTCGGCCAATTCACTCAAAAGGCCTCGTTCCGCCGGATACAGTTTATCAAAAGAATCCTTAAAAACTACTACCGCACCTACAAAATTATTCACATCGAAAACAGGAACCACCGCTAGCAGTCGCTGCAATCCGCGCAGGCTTTCTGGCATCTCTGCTTCGACTACCATTTGCTTCTGCGTCATGACAGTCTTCATCAAACGCTTCCCGAAATCTTTGATATTCTCAAGCAGAGCCTCACGAAGTTCGGCCAGATCATATGTTGTTCTTAAAAGAAGATCCGTCAATTTAGACTTGTCCAAGTTTTTAATGTTCTTACTTTCTGTTAGGGGGGAGCAATACCCCAGGATATGACCAACATCTTCTACCCGCATGATATTTCCAACAGCTCGCAACGTTAGCATGCCGGTTATCTGATACTCTTTCACGACCAAACGAGCTTTCATCTTCTCCAGTGAATTCTCCATTGTCTCGCGGATAATGTCTTTTTCTTCTTCTTCTGGAGAGGAAATTACACGACGGATCAATAGGTTCTGAACATGTTGACGTTGTTCCAGTTTATTTCTGTCGCTACGCAAGTTGTACTGTGACCAGAAGAAAAACTCTTCAACAAGGCGAATAGCAAAAATGAGGTTCAAAAAGATATACCAGAAAAGTGGCAACATGACGGAACTAGCATCGGAAACAGAATCGGCATCTTTATGAGCGACGAGCACAATCGTCATAAGAACCATCACCGCCGCTTGAAGATAAAAAGTATATCCTCGGCGGCGAATGACTCCTTCTTGAAGAGCAAATAATCGACGGGCCGCTGTGAAACAAACAAAAACCATCAACGCTGTAAAGACAAAAGTCAGCATTTTCATATGGGCGGAATAACCTACGAAATTATTCGTTTGCTGATCACTATTCAACAGCATATTCCAAGGAAACTTTGAATGGTCTTGATTGAAACTGCCATATAAAACCAAGATCAGGAGCGAGATCACCGCAACAACAATATACCATCGTCCTTCTCGTCCGAGAGAGCGCTTAAAGTCATCCCCGAGAAAACTTTCCTCTATGCGCTTTACGTGAATGGCATATTCCAAGGTAAGGAACGCTGCAAAATACATGATGCTAGACAAAACAAATAGCTGAGGCCAATCAAAGACCAAACTTCCTCGCAAAGTCCAAGCCATAGTCTGAAGGACCCCGGTGAGGGCAAGAATCACCAGTGAGAGAAAAAGAAACAGGGTCCTCTTTTGAGCCCCATGTCGATACATTCGCTCAAACCAAAAGATACCGCCTACGGCAACAACGGGAACAAACGTGAAGAGATGAAAGTACGTAAACAGTTCCATCTTTTACTCCTTGATTGAAAGTGATTTTGACGACATTGCTTCAAACCGAACTTCCCATTCCTCTAAATGCGGCTTCCACAGCGCTTCCAAGGACGCTGTACCTTGTGACAATTTCTGTACCAGGTTCGTTTCTTCTTCTGCTTTATCTTTTACCACGGCGCTTACTGCACGGATGATTTCAACGCCTAGAATAACGCCCTGTAAGGAACCAGCTACCGTGATCAAAGAATTTTTTTCTTGTTCTGTTTCTGAGTCGGCATTTTTTACAACACGAATCACATCATTGATGGTCTTTTGAAGATCACCAATCACTTCTTCGATATTCTTTAACGAATGCTCGGTTTCTTTGGCTAAAGACCGAATCTCTTTTGCCACAACATCAAAGCCACGCCCCAAAGTTCCCGTCCTGGCAGACACAATCGAGGCATTAATTGACAAGACGTGAATTTTCTCGGACACGTCACTCATCATCTCTAAAATGGTGACAATCTTTTTTGATTGCTCAAAAAGAACTTCTGACTGCCTCATAGATTCATTGAGGGCATCGGTAACAACTTTGACGCCGTTTTGAACCTGCTCTGAAAGGCTAAAGGCCTGCTGTGCCGTCCCTGCCAAATTGTCAGAAATCTCGTAAGCACGAAGCACATTTTCTCGGATAAACTCTGCGTTCTGTTTTAGGTCCTCATACCCAGGAAGCGAAGGCTGAGCCATAAGCCCACGTAAAGACGAAAAAAACTCCTTGACGGCCGAAAACCACTCACTGGTAATCTGCCCCGCCACTTGAGCTTCGACCGTTAAAGAGTCTTTATCGGAAATTTCCTTCACCGGCGATTCAACAATATCAGCAGATGCTGATTCCCCATCCTCGGGTTCGGACACTAGCTCAACGAGAGACTCGGCTTCCGAAACCCCTCCTGTCTTCAACACATCGTTGGAGACGACAGATTCAGCAGGGAGCACCTCTGTTCGTACATTTTTCCAAAACAGCCGCCAAAAAACAACAAAACCCAGAACCCCG
>JABEVK010000027.1 GCA_013044245.1 Spirochaetales bacterium
GCGGTGGGTATCCTTGCCATGTCATTGTTACAAATTCAAAAAGAAAAAGGCGTAAGGATTGTTCCTGAAGTCGCGTCTTTATTGGCGGGTGTCCTTGTGTTTTCGGTTTTGGATCTAGGCGTGCCAATTTTTGTCCCCCGGCAACCGCCGGTCGCCTTGACAACGAGCCAACAGCAGGCATTTTCACTTTTGTTGCCGGCGTTTGACGGTAAGCCGACAGCTTTAGCTGATGAAAGGGGCAAGGTTTTGATTGTCAATTTTTGGGCTTCATGGTGTCCACCCTGCCGAGCGGAATTTCCTGACTTTAGGTCGGCGCAAGCCTATTTTGCGGCAAAGCATTGGCCCGTCGTCTTGGTTGGGTTAGATCAAGTAAGCACCGAGTCTGGGGGTGTGGCCTCAGCAAAAGCGTTTGCCTCTTCTGAGCATGCCCAATGGACACTGTTGGCGGATACCGCCGGTGTGGGAACAGCTTTTGGGGTGCAAGCCTTGCCGACGACATTGATCTTTGATGCGAAAGGTCAATTAGTCGCTCGTCATGTTGGAGCGGCGGACCGTGATTGGCTGATTGCTCAAGCCCAAAAAAATCTGCCTTGACTCTTCCCTTACCTGGCAGATTTTGCTATCTTCTATATAGAGAGTTCGTGATATACAGAACAAAGGACGGTAATGATGAGTGAAAAGATCAATACGGAGCAATTTAAGAGCAAGGTGTTCGATTTTGAACACAACTCCGAATGGAAATTTGCCGGTGATCTTCCTTGTATAGTTGATTTTTACGCAGATTGGTGCGGGCCCTGTAAAATGGTCAGCCCCATCCTTGATCAAATTTCGCATGAGTATGCCGGTAAATTGAATGTCTATAAGGTCAATACCGACGAAGAACAGGAACTGGCGGGGGCTTTCGGTATCCAGAGCATTCCCAGCATTCTGTTTATCCCTAAGTCAGGTGATCCTCGCATGAGCATGGGGGCCCTTCCTAAAGCGCAAATCGTGAAAGCGATGAAAGATGTGATGGGCGTAGAATAATCTTGGCGGCGCTTGACGGTTCGCTCAGGAACCACGATCTTTCGTTGATCCAACGAGTTCTGCTGGAGAGATTGTAGACCTGGAGCCGTGCCTGAAAGCGCATGACGCCGAGCATTCGCGCTGGAGCGATGGCGACGGCGCCTGCGATGAAGCTCTAGGGCTGACTCAAAACCTCTAAGGGCGGGAAGAACGAGCTTTTTCGGTTAAAAAGGTATGGGCTTGGTACAAGACACCCGCCACATCGGGATGAATCAAAAGTTTCAGGGCGTCTTCGTACTCAAGCCAAACACTATTAAGAATTTCGTCTTTTTGTAGGTTCAGCTTCTTCTTCTTGGTCTTAGCCAAAAAAAATACCACGGTTTTATGCACGCCCTCGTAGGGTGAGTACGCAATGACGGACCGAAAGCGTTTGTTCAGGCGCACCACGAGTCCAGTTTCTTCCCAAATTTCCCGTAAGGCTGTTTCCGTTTCGGTTTCTTTTCCTTCGGAATGCCCTTTGCATAGGCTCCAATGCCCGCCGTTGGCATGCTTGAGCAGAAGAAATTCTAGACGATCATCAACTTTTCGGTATAAGACCGCGCCGAAAGATTTTGTTTCAAGCATGATTTAGCGGTACAGGCAGAGGTACGAGGTGTCCGCTTTTGCCCGAACAGAAAATTTTACTCCAGCGGCTACCGTAAACTCGGTATCGGGACCGTATTCCCTCCACTGGGTTTCACCAGGAAGCAGAACTTCTAATCGGCCGGAAACTATTCGCATGATTTCGATGGTTGAGGTGCCAAATTCATATTCTCCAGCGGCCATAACCCCGATGGTTGCCTTACCCCCTTCGGCGGTTAAGCCCAGAGATTTGACGTTGCCATTAAAGTATTCATTGACAGAAATCATGGTTAGCGCGCTCCTTCCGTGTTTGGTTCTGATTTAGCTGGTTTCTTTCGTATCAAATCTCAGCAGTTTTGGAAAGCCCCTAAAATTGACTTAAAATTGAAAGGTCACTGCAGTGATATCATCCGGCTGAGGGGCGGTTTCTTGCCATGATGCGATTTGCGTCTGGAGTTGGGCAATAAACTCGGCGGCATTGAGTTTATAACTGCGGGTAAGAAAGTCTCGTAGCCGTTCCTCGCCAAAACCTTCGCCCAAAGGGTTAATCAGGTCAGTCATTCCGTCTGAAAAGGCATAAACCTTGGTGCCGGGCTCCACGGATAGTCCAAAGATTGAGCTAGCGGTGATTTCGGTGGTCGCCGTATCATTAAAAAAAAAATTGGGCTTGAGAGCCTTTCCGGCCACCCTCTTTTCCTGTCTTTGGTAAAAATAAACGGGGCCATAGCCAAAGTTTAAAATTTCTAACTTGGCATCGGTTTTTAAGGTTAAAGGAACAAAGAGCAATAACCCCGCAACAAAGGTTCCCAACGGAAGAATTTCTTGCAAGAATTGGTTAAGCCTTTGGGCAAGCACGAGGGGAGTCATGTGAGCCGTCTGGGCTTCTTGACGTAAAGCACTGAAAAACCCCGTTAAACTTGCCGTAACGAGTGACCCTGCTACCGCTTTACCTGAAACGTCAAAGCAGGCGAGCATTCCGAGATTCGCTTGGGGCCAAGCGGCTTCTTGGTAATAATCCCCGCCCACACCGAACGCCATTCGAATCAAGCTGGCCAACTGCCAGTGTGGCGAACTCAGGTGCGACGACTTCATGGTCAATTCCTGAAATTCACGCGCCTTTTGAATATCTTGATCGCGTAGTTCTGCAGAACGTGAAGCAAGGCGGCGCAAGTTGGTCATGCCGTAGAACTTTCCATCCAGGTACACTAAAAAAATCTCGGGTCGATCGAGGGCTGGTGCCTTTAATAGTTCAATAATGACTTTTTCAACAGATTCCCGGGCATCTAGCGAGCCGGCCGAAGTAAGTTCTTGATCCAACGGGCGCGGAATAAGGTTTTCGAGGAACTTTGAAGCTTTTTCGAGAATTTTGGCTTTGGCGATAAGACCAACCACGCCACCGTCGCGCTCTACCGGAAGGGCAAATAGTTCTGAGTTCGCTTTGAGCTGGTCAGCAACCCAACCCCAAGGACTATCGGCGTGGACGGGTTCGGCCGTCAGGCTGACGCTCCCAACTTGATTTTCAACAAAGAGCCCGGTTTCGGGCACATGGTCATCAAAACTCCAGTCAACTGCTTCCATCACTGTCTCCGATGCCATTATATGCTAAGATTTAGGTATGTCGTTAGTAATTTTAAAAGCCGGGCGAGAAAAACTCGCCTTAAACCGCCACCCTTGGGTTTTTTCGGGGGCCATCGCTCAGGTTATCGGCAATCCACAACCTGGTGAAGTGGTTGAGGTTCGAACCGAAGACCAAAAGTTTATTGCCTGGGGGCAGTTTAACCCTGCCTCAAAAATCCGTCTGCGTCTGATGGAATGGCGCGAGGCTGTACGCGTTGATGAGGCCTGGTATGAGCAACGTTGGGAGGAAGCTCAAGCTTTACGCTCGCCGTGGAGGGACTCGACTCAAGCTCTGCGGCTGGTCTTTGCCGAAGCGGATGGTTTGCCGGGGCTGATTGTGGACCAAACCGGCGAATGGTTGGTCGTTCAGTTTCTTACCGCCGGGTCTGAGCGTCAAAAAGCCTTCTGGACCGCACTCTTGGCGCGAAAACTCCCCTTTATTAAAGGAATTGTAGAAAAATCTGACGGCGATGGTCGGCGGATGGAAGGTCTAGAAGATACCTACGGAGTTCTGTGGGGCGAGGCTCCCCCCCAGCGGATTCGGCTTCAAGAAGCAGGGGCATGGTTTGAGGTCGAGTGGGGAGCGCAAAAAACAGGCTTTTACAGTGATCAACGCGATAATCGCCTGGCTGTTGCCCAAGTTGCCTCGGGCAAGCGCGTGCTCGATGCGTTTTGTTATACCGGGGGCTTTGCCGTACATGCCCTGCGAGCCGGGGCGTCCTCGGCGGTTCTTTTAGATTCCAGTCAAGAGGCTCTGGCTGTTGCTCAGCACAACGTCGAACTCAACGGTTTTTCGGTGGAACGCTGTGTAGAAGGTGATGCCTTTACGACGTTGCGGACTTTGAAAAAAGACCACGAAAAGTTTGGTTTGGTTGTCTTAGATCCCCCCAAGTTGGCCCCCACGCGAGAATCGTTACCCCGGGCTTTGCGGGGGTACAAGGACCTCAACCTTCAAGCTCTTTCACTCATCGAGGAGGGGGGCTGGTTGGCCAGTTTTTCGTGCAGTGGTGCCGTTGATCCAGCAACCTTCGAAGAAGTGATCGCCTACGCCGCAAAAGATGCTGGACGAACGGTTCAAATCGTGCGACGCCTTTGGCAGGCTCCTTGCCATCCGGTTCGTACTAGTATGCCCGAATCTGCCTACCTCAAAGGTATTTTGGCCAGAGTGCTTTAAGCGCCGCTGGCTTTTATTGAAGTTTTTTGCACCGTTGCCCTGTGACCAAGATCCGGAGGTGAATGATGAAAACTTCATTCCTGATCTTTTGGTGGGGGGCGCTTGTGGCTGTGGTCATCGCTATGGTGGTGGCCTGTGTCCCCCCTGTTAATCACTCGGAGCAGGCGGTTAGCCATCCGACGGGAGGTTTAGGGCGGTTAAGCGTGACACTAGACAGCGCCGCGCCGCGAGCCACACTCCCGACTAGCCTTAGTCAAGAACTCGCCAATACCTATGAGCTGGTGGTAACCGATGGCACGGTGCTGAAAACATTGGCTCTCGATCCGACCACACCAGTGTTCCTCGATATCCTTCCGGGCACTTACCGGGTTTTGGTTTTGGCCGGCTATCGAAAATCATCAACCTCGACGGTGACGCAATTATTGGGTTCTGGTTATGCCAAAGACCTTGTTACGGTCACCAGCGGAAGTACCACCTCGGTGCCCATCACGCTTTTTCCCGTCGATTTTTCGTGGTCGGCTCCCGCTTCTCTGGCCCAGGGAGCGGTGGCTAAAATTGACGCTCAAGGAACAACAGGCAATCCCTATGTGGGAATGAGCCTGACCGGCGCAACGACCGAGCGTCCTCGTCTAAAGTCGGTGACGCTTTTTGGTGGTTACCAAGACTTTGACGCCCCCACCGGAACCCCCGACCAATGGGTGTGTTCCCTGAGCGTAACCGGACCTCTACCAACGGGAACGGCAGATTTGCAGTTTCAAGGAGCCGTGATTGTGCTTAACAACACCGGAGCGGTTTCAGGTAGTTTGTCAGGGAAAACCAAGTACAGTTGGAAGTGGTTAAACCGGTACGACCTTGCGGATGATAGTCCGTTGGTTCCGTTGGTTGACAAAGTTCTCTCGCTGACGCCTCCCGAAAATGGGATGTCAATCAGTGTGAGCTGGGGCTAAAAAAAGGGCGCCCTGGGGCGCCCTTTTTTGGCCTGTGTCAAGCAAGGAAGTTATTCAGTTGTTACTGACTTGGCTAGGTTACGGGGTCTGTCAACGTCGACACCCAGTTCGACCGCCGTGTAGTAGGCGAACATCTGGAGCGGAATCAGGGTCAGGAAGGGTGCCAACAGTTCCTCGGTGTGGGGAACCAAAATCACATCGTCCGAAATCGCTGCTACCCGGGGGTCATTGCTGTTGGTGATTGTAATAATCTGACCTTCACGGGCTTTAACCTCTTGAATATTGCTTAAAACTTTTTCGAAGGAATCCCCCTCCGTCAGTAAAAAGACACTCGGTGTCTCGGGCCCGACAAGTGCCAAAGGCCCGTGCTTTAAGCCCCCTGATGAAAAGCCTTCGGCGTGTCGGTAGCTTATTTCTTTGAGTTTCAGCGCTCCTTCTAAGGCGATAGGGTACTGAATGCCCCGTCCCATGAACAAAAAGTTGGTATGGCTAAGGTACTTGCGCGCCAATTGGTGAATCTGGGATGCCTGAGTCAAGACGGCGTCAATTTTGCACGGAAGATCCTCAAGGTTTTTTAAAAGCTCTTTGCCTCGGGCCAAGCTGAGGATGCGCATCCGCCCCAAGAGCAGCGTGAGAAGCGCCATGATGCCGATTTGCCCCAAAAAGGCCTTGGAACTTGTGACAGAGATTTCGGGGCCAGCGTGAATATAAACACCACCTTTGCAAAGACGGGCTATCGTTGAACCTACGGCGTTCACAATACCCAGAACCCGAGCGCCACGTTGCTGAATCTCTTGAATCGCCTGAATGGTATCGGCGGTTTCGCCCGATTGACTGACGGCAAAGTACAGGGTGTCTTTGTCGACAATGGGGTTACGGTAGCGGAACTCCGAGGCATCTTCGGCAGAAGCAGGAATTCGAGCCACACTTTCTAGCAGGTAGGCTCCCACTTGCGAGGCGTACAAGGCACTGCCCATGGCAATAAACACAACACGCTTAATATCTAACAGATCACGGCTTTCTAAGTTCAGACCACCTAATTTGGTGGTTCCAAAATCGGGAAGGAATCTTCCTCCATGGCCAAAGGCGCGGCGCAAGGCTTCGGGTTGTTCATGGATTTCCTTAATAAAATAATGAGGGAAATCCCCCATCGAGGCGGCTTCGGCTGTCCAAGAGAGCTCTTCGGCGGATCGAGGCACAACTTCGTTCTGCATGGTCTTGGTCACCCATTCGTTCTTGCGAACGATGACCATTTCTCGGTCTTCCAAAAAGGCAGCTTCTCGGGTCATCCCGATAAACGCTGCAGGGTCGGACGCCAAGAAGATTTCGTCTTTTCCCTGGCCTATCACCAAGGGGGAGCCATTTTTGGCACCAATCATCAAATCTGGGTAGTCTGCAAAAACGGCAACAATACCGTAGGTACCTACCAGCCGGTTCAGGGCCCAGCGCACGGCTTCTTCGGGGCTAAACTGGGGGTTCTGAGTCAGGGCAAGCTCAATCAGGTGGGGAATAACTTCTGAGTCAGTTTCACTTTGAAATTGGTAGCCATGCTTGATCAGTTCTTCTTTCAAGGTCACATAATTGTCAATGATGCCGTTATGGACGACTGCGACCCGACCGGACTGGCTTAAGTGCGGGTGGGCGTTGGCATCGGTGACTTTGCCATGGGTCGCCCAACGGGTGTGGGCCAGCCCACAGTGAGCGGCTTGAGGTTCGGGAAGAATCCCCTCCAGATTTATGATTTTTCCTTGCTTTTTATAGACTTTGATTTGGTTGCGAAAGATATACCCGATACCCGAAGAATCATACCCTCGGTATTCGAGCATTTTTAGTCCTTGGAGCAAAACCTCCGAGGCTTTTCTTGGTCCTAGGTAGCCGACAATACCGCACATGCCATTTCTCCTTGTCTCAGGGGCTTAACCGTAAATCCAGCGCCGCACTTGGCGTTGGCTAAGGGGGCGCGTTCGAAAGCGTCCTTTTTCGACTTCTGCTTGCAAAACTTGGTAAATCTCGGCATTCGGCATTCCTGCTTGGTGCAGAGTTAAGTGCCGTTCAGCAACATACTGCTCCGGTGTCAGATCGGTGGCCGCCAAAAATTCTTCAATCAGCCGCTGAATCACTAAATCGGGCAGGGAGTAGTTGTGCGCCATAGCTGTTACCCAGTCAGCGTCCCACAAAGCTCTTCTCACTATAGCCTCCTTAGACTTTAATATCAGGAGTTTAGCACAAAAATAGCTGATATTTACCCGAAAAAAGGCAAAAATAGAAAACATTATCAGAATAATTCTTGTTTATCTGACTTATTCCTTCTCCTTAGTAATGAGATTTGCCTGACGAAGGTTGAATATGTCTTGGCAATCTGCCGACAAACTAGGCGTCTAGTAATCAAACGGAGGCTCTGAATGCCGCTTCGAAAAAACGTGTTTTGGTCGCTTGTGACCCTTTTAGGACTAGCCTGTTCGGCACTTCCCCCGGCTCCCTCCGGTACGGCATTAATCAGCCGTCAAGAGTTTTTGTCAGCGTCGTGGGCTCCGTTAGGAAGTCTTAGGGGTTGGAAATCGACAGCTGAGGGGGCTCAGCTGACGCTTGCGGATGGTCGGATTTGTTCCGTCACGTTTTTTTCACCTGACGCGGTAGAGTTTTGGGTGCCTTCGCACCTCGGACAGCAAGAACTGCCTCTCGTGAGTTTAACCGCCTCGACGACGCCCTTTGAGGTAACAACCGTCGATCAAGGAACACAGTTATGGATTTCGTCGGACGCCGTGAGTTTTCACCTTCAAAAAGCCAATTTGGCCTGGCAGTTATTTCGCCATTCGGTTTTAGTCGCCTCGGGTGAGGCCCCGCAACAAGCCGGAGTGTGGGTTCGGGATCAGGTGAGGTGGGGTACATCCTCGTTATCGGGGTTAGGGCCCACAGGAGACGGGTGGATCAAAAACGGCCAGTCGGTGAAATTCTGGAATGACTTTCCTGGCAACAAGGAACAAACATCACTCATGGACGTTCCCTTTGTTTATGCCTGGGACACTCCCTCACCCTACGCGGTGCTATGGAATGATCCCGGTCAGGTGTTTATCAACCTTCAATCGGAAGGCTACTTAGGGGGTGTCAGCGGAGGAATGCCCCTGCTCCTCGTCGCCAGTGATACCTCTCGTGGGGTGTTAAAGACTTGGGCACACCTGAACGGACGGCCTGTCTGGGGGCCCTTTTGGGCTGTTGGAACCCGCCTTGTGGCCCATTCACCCACCCTGCCTTTGCTTTGGCGTGCACAAAAGATTCCTGTGGATACCATTGTCGGTGTGCCCCAAACCCAGATGACCCAGGATTATTTCTATCAAGTGGGCGAGGGCCCTGGCCTGACCGGAGACGGTGCCAATCTCGGGGTGCTGTTTCCTCCTGCCACCGAGAAGGACGAAAAGTTTCATAATCTCTGGACAGGAAAAACGCTTTCTTCGTTGTGGGGGCGTTGGAAGGTCGTGCACCCCGAGCTACGCCCGTGGTTCACCGCAGAAACAGGGTCAGCGGGGACGCTATCGAGAGCTGTTTGGCTAGTAAAAACTGACGTCAACCAGGATCCTTCACGCTTGTTGAATAAGATTCTGTCAGCTCAAATGTCGGGTCTTGGCGCCGTTGAAATCCGCCTGTCTGTTGAAAGCCTAGACTCGTCCAAGGCCTCATCTGCGGCCTGGAAGAACCTAGCACTGTGGGCGTGGAGCCCATATCTCACTCTCGATGCGGGGCCGCACGACGCTCGGTGGTGGCAAAACCTCGGGGCAGATGGTCAGGCTCGTATTAAAGCGATTCTCGATCAACGTTCACGCTTTGTTCCCTATTTTTATCAGCTTACCCTTCAGGCGCACCGGGCCGGGGTTCCTGTCTGGAGGCCCCTGGGCTGGTCATACCCCAACGACCCCCAGGCTCGAGCCGAAACGAAGGCGTTCTTAGTGGGACCAGACCTTTTGGTGACCCTCCCAGAGGGGGAAAGTTCGGTATACCTTCCCGGAAAAGGGTCCTGGTTTGCCCTCGATTCAGGGCAGGAATATGCTGGTGGTGCTTCTTACGCTCTGCCTCCGGGCACCGTTTTGGCGCGTTCGGGGGCTTTGGTTCCTACCCAACAGCCTTATGTTGAGGCGGGAAAAGACGTCGATTGGCGGCGTACGGTTCAGGTTTGGCCCGGCTCGTCGGGTAAAGTAGAGTTGTGGTGGGACGACGGCAGTAGTTGGAATTATCAGCAGGGGAGCTACTTGGCCTGTGAAACGGTGTATACTTCTGTACAACGAACAATGTCCTTAAAAATAAACCCCTTACATGCGGGAGGTACGGTGTCGTTTGTTTTGTTTCGTATTCATAACGTCTACCGACCTCGTGGGGTGTCGATTAACGGTAGTCCGATTCCCCTGTTCGGCGATAGCTTTGGCCTGACCGATACCGACCGAAGTGCTGCCTGGTACGAGGATGATCATACGCTTTTGATGAAAATCTTTTCTCCTGATCAGCCGCAGGATGTTGAGGTGCAGTTTTGAAATTTTCCAAAGCGTTAGGACAAGGAATCTTTCCCTTAAAATTCCCGTTAACGTCTGAAATCTTTGCGGGTTTGACGTTGGCCGCTTTGGCCATACCCGAGGTAATGGGCTATACCAAGATTTCGCAGACCCCCGTGATTACCGGGCTTTATACCATGCTTGTTCCCATGGTGCTGTTCGCTTTTTTGGGGTCCTCGCGGCACTTGGTCGTTAGCGCCGATTCTGCTACAGCGGCTATCCTTGCGGCAGGGTTGGTGGGTATGGCGATCCCCAAATCGAACGAATGGATGGCCTTGGCTGAAGTTTTGGCGCTCTTGTCGGCTGGGTTTTTGTTGATTGCCCGAGTTGCCCGCCTAGGGTTTTTGGCGGACTTTTTGTCCAGAACAGTCTTGGTAGGGTTTTTATCAGGAGTTGGCGTTCAGGTAGCCGTGGGTGAAATTCCTTCGCTTTTGGGCTGGGAAAACCTGGCGTCGGTGCCCCAGGCCTTTGTCAGGATTTTTACTCACCCGGAACAAATCTCGTGGGTGACTCTGGCGCTTTCGGTTGGGGTAGTAGGGCTGATTGTCGGGCTTCGCCGTGTCTCGCGTCAAATCCCAGGTCCCCTGTTAGCGGTGGTCCTGAGCTTGTTGGCCGTTCCCGTCTTTCATTTAGACCGGTTCGGGGTCGCGGTCTTAGGCACGATTCCTCACGGGTTACCGCAGTGGGGCTTGCCACAAGTAGCCTGGTCTTGGCCGCTAATTCAGAAGCTGATCCCCACAGCGTTTGCGATGTTTATCGTGATTTTAGCCCAGAGTGCAGTGACTTCTCGAGCGTATGCCGAACGAGCCCAAGAATCCTTTGATGAAAATATCGATTTGGTTGGCTTGGCGGCGGCTAACGTGGGGGCGGCTCTGTCGGGGAGCTTTGTGGTGAACGGCAGTCCTACCAAAACACAAATGGTCGACAGTGCCGGAGGCAAGACTCAAGTGGCACAGCTGAGCGCGGTTGCCGTAGTTGTCGTGGTGCTGTTATTTTTAACAGGACCTCTGGCCTTTTTGCCCAAGGCAACCTTGGCGGCGGTCGTTTTTTTGATTGGCTATGAACTGATAGATTGGAAAGGCTTGCGCCGTATTGGCAAGGAACGTCCCGTCGAGTTTGCCGTGGCCCTAGTGACTGCTTTGACGGTGATTTTTGTGGGTGTTGAACAAAGCATCCTCTTAGCGATCGGTCTGTCCTTGATCTCGCATACCCGTCACGGGTACCTGGTGACCAATGTCGTTTTGTTGGATGGTCCCCAGGGCTGGCGGCAAAAACCAGCACAGCGGGGTTTGTTTGCCGAACCAGGACTGGTTATCTACCGCTTTTTACACAATATGTACTATGCCAATGCCCATACGCTCAAAAAAGATGTACTGAATTTGGCGCAAGACACGGTTACCTGGTTCTGTATCGATATGGTAGCCGTTAATGATGTTGATTTTACCGCTTCAGAAACGCTGAGGAACCTTCATCAGGAGTTAGCCAACAGGGGAATTCGTATGGTTTTCTCTGAGATGCAAGACGATGTTCGCCAAGAATTTGATCGGTCGGAGTTGGCTAGAGTCTTTGGAACGGATGCGTTTTTTACGACATTAGACAGCGTCCGAGATGTCTACCGCCAAGTACAAGCCAAAAAGCTTGGTTAAGAGCTTTTCTTATCACGAAAAGCTGTTGTTGTGTCATGACACTCAGGAGGCAGCGTCATGAGACGATACCCCTGAGTGTCATGACAGGTGATCAGGATGACTCGGTACTTTGGCCTTGCGGCTCTTACCTAAGACGTGCCGTAATTTGTCGACGTTCTTGTACGGCCTGGGCTAGGTCTTTCAACACAGGAACTGTAGATTCCCAGGCGAGGCAAGCATCGGTAATCGATAGGCCGTACTCCAGTTGCGCCAGGGGAGCTTCTTTTTGGTTGCCCCCTTTGAGGTGGCTTTCGAGCATCAAACCAAAGATAGCGGTGGATCCTGCGGCCACCTGAGCGGCGATATCCTGGGCCACAAAAGGTTGGCGGCTGGGGTCTTTTTGCGAGTTGCCATGGGAGCAGTCAATCATAATGCGGGGAGGTAGACCAGAATCGATCAGGGCTTTGGCTGTTTTTTCTACGTGGTCTTGGCTGAAATTGGTCCCCGTGTTGGAACCGCGAAGGATGATATGACCGGCAGGGTTGCCTCGAGTATGGACAATGGCGGCTACGCCTTGCTTGGTTACCGACAGAAACCGGTGGGGTATCTGAGCGGCGTGAATGGCATCAATGGCGATTTTGACATTACCATCGGTTCCGTTTTTAAACCCTATGGGCATAGACAGCCCTGAGGCAAGCTCTCGGTGAATTTGGCTCTCGGTGGTGCGGGCACCAATAGCCCCCCAGGTGACACAATCGGCGATAAACTGAGGGGAAATTGTGTCAAGAAACTCGACGGCGGCGGGCAAACCCAGCGAATTCACATCGACAAGAAACTGGCGCGCTATTCGTAAGCCCTTGTTGATTTGAAAACTACCGTCAATAAAGGGGTCATTGATCAGCCCCTTCCATCCGGCACGAGAACGAGGTTTTTCAAAGTACACTCGCATCACGATCTCGAGGTCGTCCTTGAGCTCCTCGCGCAGACGGACCAGTTTGTCAGCGTATTCCCGCCCCGCCTTCGGGTCATGGATCGAACAAGGCCCGACGATGACCAATAAACGGTCATCGGTGCCTGCAATGATGTCTTGGCAGGTTTCGCGCGCTTTGTGAACAAACTGCCGAGCCGAGTCGGGTAGAGGGTGTTCTTCCATGAGAATGGCCGGAGGAATTAAGGGGTGGAGGGCTTCGATGCGCAGGTCGTCTGTCGTATAGGGCATAGTTTTTTGATACTACCTGGTGGGTTGAATTTGCTCAAGCGGAAATACTGGCGTCGAGAGCTTTAAGTCTGGTCAATTGAGGCCATTTTTTGGCTACAGCCGCCACGACAAATAAGGTTCCTAAACCACCAACAATCACTGCCGCCACAGGACCGATTAGTCCTGCCACCATACCCGATTCAAAATCCCCCAGTTCATTCGAGGAACTGATAAAAATCGTGTTGACTGAAGAGGTTCGCCCCCGCATCGCGTCAGGAACTTGAGTAAGCATGAGGGTTCCTCGAATAACGACGCTGATGTTGTCCAGAGCTCCCAACAAGAAGAGCAAGGCCACCGACAAGGGAAACCAGGGAGACAACCCAAACGCTATCGTGACACAACCAAACCCAGCAACGGCCGTGAGTAGCGTAAGCCCTGCCCGTTGAAAAGGCGGTCGGTGTGCTAAAATTAAGGCCATCAAAAGGGCTCCGAGCGAAGTTGCCGAACGCATGATACCTAGACCCCATGCCCCCACGTGAAGGATGCTGGTGGCGTAAATCGGGAGGAGGGCTACCGCACCGCCGAGAAGAACAGCCCACATATCGAGAGTGATCGCGGCCAGAATTACCTTGTGTCCCTTGATAAAGGCCAAGCCTTCTTTGAGAGATTCCCAGGTTGCCGCTTGGGATGGTTGCTTTTGTTGCCGGGTACGGATGAGCGTAACTAAAAGAAAGTTGACAACCGATAAAACTGCCGCCAAGGCATAAATTTCCGCAACGCCGTTCCACAAAGCGACTAAAAGGCCGGCTAAGGCTGGTCCGGCAATGGCAGCCGTTTGATAAACACTAGAGTTCCACGTGGCCGCATTGGCGTAATCTTTGGGGGGAACCACCAAGGCAATCAGTGTAGCCGTGGCTGGGTCGTTGAAAGCCCGTACTAGCCCAAGAACCGCCAAGGTAGCAAAGATTAACACCACAGGCCCGTGTGCCCAGGCCAAAACCGCCAAACCGGCAGACGCTAGCGCCGTAACGGTTTGGGTGACTTGAACGATATGACGGCGGTCATGATGATCAGCAAAGACACCCGCTGGTAGCGACGCTAAAATCACCGGCAGAACCACCGAAAGGCCGATTAAGCCCAAGGCAAAGGGACTTTGTGTTCGTGTCCATAAATCCCAGGCAACGGCAAAGGTCAGCATTTGCCCCCCGAGCGCCGACGAAAACCGCCCCGCCAACAGCAGACGAAAATCGCCATAGGCTAGGGCCGCATAAGCGGGTTTACTCAAAGGTCTACCATAAGGTGAAGTTCCTTGAGTTGTAAAAGGTCGACTTCACTGGGGGAATTGTCCATAGGACTTGCCCCTACCGTGTTCTTGGGGAAGGCGATGACTTCGCGGATGGTCTCTTGTCTGGTCAGAATCATGACGAGGCGATCAAGACCAGGGGCGATGCCCCCGTGGGGTGGGGGACCATATTGAAACGCTTTAAGCAAAAAGCCAAAGCGTTTTTGGGCCTCTTCGGGAGGAAAACCTACGGTATTGAACAGCCTTTGTTGAATCGCGGGGTCATGAATACGGATCGAGCCTGAGGCCAGTTCAAGGCCGTTGCAGACTAAATCGTAGAGGTCGCCCTTGACAGGACCAGGGTCGGTGTCAAATGTGGCCAAGTATTGGGCTTGTGGCATGGTAAACATGTGGTGGGCTGGCTCCCAACGAGCGTCTTCTTCGTTGTACTCAAAGAGCGGAAAGTCCACAATCCAGGCAAAGGCAAAGGCGTTGGGATCAGCAAGCCCAAGTTCTCGCCCTACTTTAAGGCGAACGGCACCCAAAGCCGTACAGGCAGTTTTATACCGATCGGCGACCAGCAAAATGACATCACCGTCTTGAGCCGAAAGTCCCGCTAGAATTTTGCCTTGGTCGGCTTGAAAGAACTTGGCCACCCCACCTTCTAGGGCACCTGACGCAACCTTCATCCACGCTAAGCCCTTAGCTCCATAGGTTTTGGCTATTTCTTCCCATTCCGTGATTTTTTTGCGGCTGGCCATTTCGCCGGAGTGGGGAACAACGAGAGCTTTCACGGCGCCCCCGGCTGACAACACAGCTTCAAAGGCCTGAAAGCCTGAACCGGCTACATAGGGTGAAAAATCCTGCATCGGCATACCAAACCGCAAATCAGGTTTGTCAGAGCCGTACAGGTCGATGGCCGTATCGTAAGGGATTCGAGCAAAGGGGGTGGCTAGTTCATACCCTAGGGTTTCGTGAAAAATTTCATGCATCATGCCTTCCATCAACCGGTAGATATCTTCGGCCGTGCAGAACGACATTTCAACGTCGATTTGGGTGAACTCGGGCTGTCGGTCGCCTCGGGCATCTTCATCCCGGTAGCAACGGGCAATTTGAAAGTACTTGTCGAGGCCGCCTACCATCAAAAGTTGTTTGTATAGCTGAGGGCTTTGGGGTAGGGCGTAGAACTTTCCGGGGTTTGTGCGGCTAGGCACAAGGAAGTCTCGAGCTCCCTCGGGGGTTGACTTTATAAACGTCGGTGTCTCGATCTCGAGAAACCCCTGGCTGTGAAGGTAGCGGCGGGCAGTCC
>JABEVK010000028.1 GCA_013044245.1 Spirochaetales bacterium
AACCTTCCATGCGGCCGTCAATGATGTGGGCGCGTTCACAGCCCTTACGGCAGGCTTGAAGACCCATCTTCAGGTATCGCAGTTCTACGGTTTGCGAGTGCGAAGGGTCCTCGAGGGGGTTGAGTTTGATTACTTCGTCGGCTTCATCCAGCGACAGACGGGCGACCCGTCCGTCACCGGTCAGAACTAATCCGGAGGGTAGGGTGTAGCGTTGATTGGTAAACCCGTCGCTGGGGGTGACGAAAAACAACTTTTCAGCTTGTAGGGCTTCACAGACCGCAAGGGCGATTTCATCACTTGAAAGGTTGTAGGGTTTTCCGGCGGCGTTCCACCCGATGCAAGGAAAAATCGGGATCATTCCCTGATTGAGGAGGTGCTGGAGCGGTTCCACCAAAATCTTGTCCACCAGGCCCGAATGTTCAAAATCGATACCACCAACCACACCACGCCCTCGGGCGCGGACAAAATTCCCTACGACCGCATTGGCGCCAAAGCCCGATAACTGCGTCATCAGACGAGTTGCCACATCAAAGGCGGCCATTCGGATGAACGGAATGGATTCAGCCGTCGAAAGCCGCACACCGTCGATAAACTCTGAGGTAATATCGTATTCGGCAAGCACAGCGTCGATCCATTCTTTCGAGCCTGGAACAAGCACGATTTCGATGCCGGTAGATCGCAAAAGGGCAAGGTCTTTCATCAAGAGTGGAAAGTGAGGTTCCCCTAAGATGGGGTAATCGATCTTGAGTACGATCGTTTTGCCATCAAAGCGGCTTTGATAGTGAAAGACTTCGCGGATCAGCTCGACCTGCTCTCGGTGCTTGATTTCATCCATTCTTGTATCTTAGGGCCTTGAGACGCACAGAGCAAGATGCTCTTTGAGGGCAAGACGCTCCCCCTTTTCCCGAGTAGTGAAATTGTGCTACCGTTCCCTTCCCATGAGTTTGGAAGTATTTGTTTTAGGCACAGGGGGCATGATGCCCTTGCCGCACCGCCATTTGACCTCGGCGCTGGTTCGCCGCGAAGGGGATTTATTCCTTTTTGACTGTGGAGAGGGCACACAGGTTGCCCTCAAAAAGCTCAACTTACGCTGGAAGAAAATCTCTGCCATTTTTATTTCACACACCCACGCCGATCATGTGACCGGTTTGCCGGGTATGTTAATGCTTTCGAGTCAGGTGGACCGAACCGACCCGTTATACCTGATTGGCCCGCCACGGTTGAAGGAATATTACGAAGTTAACCGGCGGTCTCTCGAAATGTATGTCAATTACGAAATAATTGTTCATGAAATTAGTAACCCGTCAGAACCACAGGTTGTATTTAAGGGCGATGGCTATCAAGTGCGGTCGTTTCCGCTCAACCATAGCCGGGTCTGTGTTGGGTATACCCTCGAAGAAGAGCTTCGTCCCGGGATTTTTCACCCCGAAAAAGCTCGTGAGTTAGGGGTGCCAATGGGACCATTTTGGGCTCAATTGCAGGCCGGTGAAGCGGTGACCGTGGCTGGGAGGACGGTGACCAGTGACGCGGTCCTGGGCCCGCCTCGCTCGGGGGTTAAGTTTAGCTACGTTACCGATACGGCCCCGTTGGCCAGTATAGCGGGCGAAGTGAAGGACTCTGATCTTTTGTTGTGCGAGGGGATGTTTACCCGCGATTTAGAAGCCGGAGCGCGCGAGAAAAAGCATTTGACGAGCACACAGGCCGCCGAGATTGCTACAGGGGCTGGTGGGGTGGCGAGTCTAGGGCTATTTCACTATTCGCCACGCTGTAATGAAAAAGAGCTTAAACGTCTGCTGACCGAAGCCCGTGAGGTGTTTCCTAACGCGTTTTTGGCCCGCGACGGACAAATTATCGACCTACCGAATCACGATTGAGGGGAAGGTTATGATCAAAGTTTCGCACCTGTCGCGATCTTACGGCCAGTTTCAAGCCGTACGCGACGTGAGTTTTGAAGTCGGCAAGGGGCAGATTGTTGGCCTTTTGGGCCCCAATGGCGCCGGCAAAACCACGGTCATGAAAATTCTGACCGGTTATCATTATCCGTCTACAGGGGACGCCTGGATCAAAGGTATTGATGTCCAGGCAGACCCACTTGGCGCTCAGGCGCTGATTGGCTACCTCCCGGAGAGCTCGCCGGTGTACCCTGACCTTACTGTGTTGGAGTACATGGAGTTTATGGCCGGGGTAAGGCGTTTGCCGACCGCGGACCGGGAGGAGGTTATAGACCGTGTTCTTAAACGGACTGCCGCCGATGGCTTTCGCAATAAAGTGATCGGCCACCTCTCTAAGGGCCAAAAACAAAGGGTGGGGCTGGCGCAGGCGATTCTCGGCGACCCGGAAATCTTGATTCTGGATGAACCGACAACGGGGTTGGATCCCAATCAGATTCTTGAGTTTCGCCATTTGATTCAGGAGATCGGTAAGGAAAAGACCGTTATTCTTTCTACTCATATTATGCAAGAAGTCGAAGCCATCTGTGACCGAGTTCTTATCATGAACCAAGGGCAGATTGTCGCCGAGGGCGAGGCTTCGGATATCGCCAAAAATCTTCAAGGCGAGGAACGCTTTAAAGTGCGGCTGAAGGGTGTGACGGCGTCGACTGCCCTTGAAAGTCTGGCGCGAGTGCCCGGGTTAAAATCTGCTCCCACGGTTGCCGAAGAGGGCCTTGACCCGCTTTTGGAATGTGCTTTCCCCAAAGATTCCGGGGGTGGCGAAACCTTGTTCGACTGGGCGGTTTCTCAGCGGTATAAAATTGTGGCGCTGGTTCCGCAGACTCTCAGCTTGGAAGATCTATTTGTCCAGCTGACCAAGGAGACTCCTCATGAACAGAATGTTTAGCGTTTGGCGCAAAGAGTTGCGCTCCTTATTTAATAGTCCGGTGGCCTATGGGGCCATTCTGTTTTTTTTGATCTTTACTGCTGTCTGGTTTTTGTGGATGGATCAGTTTCTTGCACAAAAAGTTGCTTCCCTTCGTAATTATTTTGCCCTGTTTCCCTTAGCGTTTATTGTGCTTGTTCCCGCCGTGACCATGCGCAGTTGGGCCGATGAACGCAAAATGGGCTCGCAGGAACTTCTGTTAACCCTGCCGGTTCGGACTGGGCATTTAGTGTTGGCGAAGTTT
Source organism: Spirochaetales bacterium (assembly GCA_013044245.1). Taxonomy (GTDB): domain Bacteria; phylum Spirochaetota; class Spirochaetia; order JABEVK01; family JABEVK01; genus JABEVK01. The sequence continues at coordinate 3,122 of JABEVK010000028.1, forward strand.
TTGGCGGCTTGGACGCTAATCCTTACCATGATTTTGCTGACCATTCCGATGACAGTGATGGTGACAGGCTTAGGTCAGTTTGAAATGGGCGAAATTTTAGGCGAATATATCGGTTCGATTTTGCTTTCGGGTGCCGCAACGGCATTGGGGATTTTCTTGTCCGGTTTGGCAACCAATACGATCTCGGCGTTTTTGATGTCGTTGGGATCGTTGCTGATTTTGACGCTGAGTGTCACGCTGGGCGCCGCGCTGAGTTTGCCCGACGCTGTGGGCAATATTTTGCGCTTTTTTAGCTTAGATGCCCGTTACGCGAACTTTCAACGGGGACTGATCGATACCAAAGACGCTTTGTACTACGTCTGGTTCGCGGTGCTGTTCCTGTATTTGAATACCAAGGTCCTCATTTTGCGGAAGTGGAGGTAAGCTGTGCATAAGAACCGCGAACGCATCACCCTTTTGCTGGTCCTGGGAATTTTTGCGGCCCTGATCATCAATCTTAACCTTTTCTCGTTTCAAATTGACTTGACGAGCACGGGGATTTATACCATTAGCCCCGCTTCAAAGACTGTTGTTGCTCAAGCCAAAGAACCTATTTACCTCACGTACTACCTCAGTAAAAAACTCGAAGCGTATTATCCGGTAACTCAAGGCATTTCAGACTTTTTGCACGAATACGCATCGGCTACCGGCGGAAGAATTAGGGTCCGCATCGTCGACCCCAAGGCCAGCGGTCAGCTCGGAGATATGCGTCGTTTGGGAATTGAGGGTAACCAAATTCAAGTGACCGATCAGAGTCAGTTGACCGAAGAAGTGGTTTATTCTGGTATTGAACTTTCATACCTAGACCGCCATGAGGTCTTACCGGTCGTGGATAGCCTTGAAACGCTGGAATATGATCTGACCAGTCATCTCGAAAAACTGATCACACAAAAGTCAACTTCGGTGGGACTTCTGATTGGTGATCCTTCACGGTCGCTCGACAAAGACTACAAGATTCTAGAACGTCAATTACAAACTTTAGGGAACTTTCAACAGCTCCCCCTCGACCATCCCATTCCTCAAAGTATCAATGCTTTGATTGTGGCTGGTAACGCCGCGATTGACGACACCACCGCCTATTTTATTGATCAATACTTGATGAACGGTGGAAAGGTACTCATGGCGCTGGACTCGGTTAACGTCGACATCAGCTCGAACAAGCCTCCTGTCGTACTCAAAGACAACCCGGCACTCAAGCTGATTGCCTCTTATGGTGTCGAAGAACCCCAAGACTTGGTACTTGATTCCTACAATAATATTGTTCAATTCAATTCTCAAATGGGTGTTGTTCTTCAACGGTACCCCGAATGGCCACAGATTTTATCTCAGGATACCAATCCTTCTAACCCGGTAACGGCGCACTTTGCTGGTCTGTCACTGATGTGGCCCAGTCCGCTTACCGTGATTCAAAAGCCTGGCATCAAGAGCGAGGTGCTGGTAACTACCAGCCCGAAATCTTGGCTCATGACTAAGGATTTTACCATTGACCCCAACGAAGCCTTGATGAGTTCGATGGGCGCTTCGGTAAAAAAACAGAAGTACCCCGTGGTAGTAGCGTTAACAGGCCGTTTTCCCTCGGCCTACACCGCCGCTACGGTTCCTAAATCCCAGGCCAATGCCGACGCGGCACCGTTCCAAAGTCTAAGTCCAGAGACACGGTTAATTGTGGTTGGTGGGTCGACGTGGCTTACCGATTTAATGAAAATTACCCAAAGCCAAGCGAATGCCCTATTCGCCTCTTCGGCTGTTGATTGGCTGGCCCAGGACGATGCCCTTTTGAGCATTAAAACGCGATCGTACCGTGATCATAGTTTGACGAGATTACAGGACAATGCCGAGCGGCAAGCGGCGGCCTTTAGCCTTTCGTTTGTCAACATCGCCTTGATTCCTCTGCTTGTTCTGGTAGTCGGTTTGATCCGCTTCTTGCGCCGCCGCCGCCGTGAGCTTAAAAACTAGGAGACAGATGCGATGGAATATCGAAAAAAAATCACAGTCTACAGTGCCATTCTTGTTGTTTTGGTTTTAACAGCTTTGGGAGGCTTTTTCTTTAGCCAGCAGGCTTTGGAGACAAGAGCTTCTCAACAGCCTTTGTTGGCACCCTTAGCGCCTCAAGAGGCCGCAAAATTGATCATTGACAACGGAACTCCCGAGGGAAAATGGGTCATTACCCGTTCGGGTGCGACATGGACTGTTACCTACGGGACGCAAACCTACCCAGGTAACACTGACCGACTCAAATCTTTCTTGAAAGGCTTGAATACGCTGACCAAATTTCGCAAGGTTGCCGACGTTAACAATCAGACAAAATTGGATGCCTACGGTTTAGCCAAACCTCGCACGGTTGAAGTTTTGAATGCCGATGGAAAAGTCCTGGTGAACCTGCAAACGGGAACAACGGACGATACGGGTCGCTACGATTATGTTCGCATCAATGCTCAACCTCAGATTTGGTTGACGGAACGCAACCCTTTGACGGTCATGGAGCTGGGTTGGAATGCTTGGACTGACTTGAGTCTGATTCCCGGAAATTTAAAACCGGATGATTTGATTCACATCAGCTTGACTGGCACCATTCACACCCTCGAAAAGAAAACGTACTCGCCCTTTGATTTGGTAAAAGCCATCAAAGATAAAAAATCGCAATGGAAACTCGCCAATGGCACGTTCCCCAAAACGGCGCAAGATTATGTCGACGGGTTGCCAGGGTTTAAGGTGAATTCGTACCTCAAAGATGGTGAAACTTATGACCCCTCGAAAGATACTCAAGGCGTGTTGACCGTGCAGACGCAAAACAAGACTTACGTCTTTCATATTGGTATGGAACAAAAAGATGGTCGTATACCGGCTTCGGATGGCACGCGAAAGTTCTGGCTGTCAACTTGGTCTTTGGATCAAATCTTGTTTCATCAGCCCTGATTCTGTGTAAGGCGCGAAACTGAACGATAGAAGGGCGCAAAACCGTTGTTGCTTTCAACGGTTGGCGCCTCTTCTCGGGGAATTACTGATTCGTGCTTGATAATATCATCCCCAGCGCGAACAAAAGCGCCCATATAAATGAAAGCGCGCCTGTGCCCGCCAAGGCTGCGTTGAGGGCGGAACCCCGTGCGGTTAAAATAAGGCGTACGTTTTTAAAGGCTAAGGGCAAAGACAGAAAGGTGAGTAAAACCCAGGGGGTAGTTAGACCGCTGGCAACAACCAGAGCGAGGACTACGTAAGCAAGGGATAGGCACGACACGTATTCGGTTTTGGCAAAACGCTCACCAAAGCGTGCGGCGAGGGTTTTCTTTTGGGCTTTACGATCTTCGTCAAGGTCTCGAAGGTTGTTGACCACAAGAATCGCGACAATGATCAGTCCGGGCCCCAGCGATAGCAAAAACGTTGAAAGTTCCAGGTGTCCTGTTTGAACAAAATAACTCCCTACGGTGGCGACAAAGCCGAAAAAGACGAGCACAAACACATCGCCCAGACCCAGGCGGGCCAAGGGAAAGGGCCCTGTGGTATACCCCACCGAGGCGGCGATGGCAAATAAACCCATTGCTGATAACCAGGGCCAGGCACCCGGAGCGGTCTCGAGGCTGTGTACGATGAGTCCGATTCCGGCCAATGTCGCTAAGATTAAAACGACCAATAATCCTGACTTAACCTGCCGGGGAGTTAGCAGGCCTGCTTGAGTGACTCGTGTGGGTCCGTGGGAACGCCCCGCATCGGCACCACTTTCAAAATCAAAGACATCGTTGGCGAAGTTGCTGGCAATTTGTAGGCAGAGGGCCACGAAAAATGACAACAGGGCGGACCAAAGGTCGAAGTGCCTTTCGGCAAAGGCAAGAGCTGAGCCGACAATAACTCCGGAGGTGGAGGCGGGGAGGGTTTTTGGTCTTGCGGCCAACAGCCATGCCGTCATTTGAGGTACCTATTGAGCAGATTTTTGAGGTCATCGATACCAAACGGTTTACTGAGGCTGGCGGTAAACCCGTACTGGGTTGGCTTGGTTAAGACCTCGTCTTCGGCATACCCGCTTGAGACGAAAATGGGGATATCAGGGTTCAAGAGGCGAATCTTATCAACAGCTTCACGCCCCCCGGTTTTACCGGGGATGGTTAAATCAAATATCATCCCAACGATCTCTTTTTTTTGATAAAAATCATTTGTAAAAGCCTCAATGGCCTTTTCCCCGTCCGCATAGCTTAGAGGAGTATAGCCTAAATGGGTAAGAATTTTTTCTAGCCCTTCTCGAATGACATGTTCGTCATCCAGAATCAAAAACTTTCCTAGACCGTGATGGTTGACCTCTCCGGGGGAGCTTTCTTGAGCGGTAGTCTCGGACGAGGCAGGAAGATAAAATGAGAACGTCGTGCCTTTTCCTGGTGTCGAGGTTACGCCAATGTGCCCCTCGTGCTTTTTAAGAATCGAAAAGCAGGTGGCTAAGCCAAGGCCGTGGCCGGTAGCTTTTGTAGTAAAAAACGGGTCAAAGATTTGCCCAAGAAGTTCTGAAGGAATTCCCATGCCCGAATCGGCAAGGCTTACCCGGACGTACCGGCCCGACGCTAACGAAAGCCCAGCCTCCTCTGAAATGACTTGATTGGCGGCCTCAACCCGAAGTTGGCCTCCTTGGGGCATGGCTTGAACAGCATTGATCACCAAGTTTTCGATGACCTGCGCTATTTGACTTTTGTCGAGTTCACAGGGCCACAAATCGGCGGCAATTTGATAGTCACAGGCAACCGAAGAGCCGCTAAGAGCGAAATTAATCGTTTCTTGGAGTAAATCTGCGACGTTTTCAACTTTTTTATGGGGAACTCCGCCCTTCGAGAAGGTTAGTAGTTGTCTGGTGAGGTTTTTTGCCCGGTCCATAGTTTTACCGGCCGTTTCGAGGTAACGGTCAAGGGTTTTCGGGGAGGTACTCTTACGAGCCATTTCGAGATTCATGTAGATTCCGGTCAATAGGTTATTAAAATCGTGGGCAATGCCTCCCGCGAGGATCCCCAACGATTCTAACTTTTGAATTTTATTGAGCTCGGTTTCAAGTTGCCGCCTCTGCTCCTCGGCTTTTTTTCGTTCCGTGATGTCAGCAAAAAGCACGGCAAAGTGCCCTTCCTCGGGGCGAAATATAATGGTTTCAAAGTATTTGTTAAATTCTTGTGCGAAGTTTTCATAGGTAAAGGGAGTTCCCGTTTGGGCGACCTGGCCGAAGGTTTGAATCCAATGAGCCTCGGTTTGCGGAAGAACTTCAAGAACTCTCTTGCCGACAATCTGTTGGGCTTTTATGCCCGTGAGTTTTTCGAAAGCAGGGTTGACTTCAAGATAACGATAGTCAACGGGGTCCCCTTGTGTATTAAAAATTACCTTGTGAAGGGCAAAGCCCAAGGTGAGATTTTCAAACAGCATTCGGTATTTTGTTTCGCTGACCTTTAAGGCTTGTGCGGCCCGTTGACGTTCTGTGATATTCAAACTAATTGCTGAAACCCCAGAAATACTATTACCGACAAAAATTGGGTTAAGAAAAACCTCAAAGATTATGACGTCGTTCTTGAGAGAAATGGTGAACTCAAAAGTTTGTTTTTCACCGTTTAAAGCGGCTTCGTAGTGAGGACGCCATTGTGCTTGGTGTTCGGGTGAAAGAATCATGAGCGCATTCATGCCGATTTTTAGTGTGATACCGAAAAAGAGTTGATAATTTTCGACAAAAAAATCGTTGAGAATTGTGTAGTTAAACTCGCGGTCGACGGCCCAAATCGACTCTCGGCGAGTTTGTAATAAAACCTCTAAGTTTGCCTGCGAGGTTTGGAGCTCTTCCTCAAATTTTTTTCGTTCTGAGATATCTCGTGTTGTCGCGTGAATCCCTAAAAGTTCTTTTGTGTCGGGGTCATAAATGGTATGGCTTGTTGTCTCTAACCAAATAAGACTGTTATCTTTGCGAATACCTCGAAACATAACAGCCGCGACCACAGTCCCAGAAAGAATGGCGTTATGAGAATTTTGAACGTTAGGGAGGTCTTCTTCGTAGATAAACTCATAGGCGGCATGACCTATAAGTTCTTGTGGCTTGTACCCCAGTAAACGTTCGGACGCTGGGGAGGCATACAAGTAAGTGCCATCCGGGGAGTGTCGTGTGATCATGTCGCTGGAGTTTTCGGCTAAAAACCGAAAGCGTGCTTCGCTTTCTTGACTCTGTTGGGTTACGAGGAGCATCTGGTCGAGAGTTTTATTTTTACTTTCGACCGCGTTCAAAAGAAAGCCAATCAGTAAAATGCTGGCCGGATAGAAAACGATCGAAACAACGAGGTTCTGAAAAATGGGGTGGGCAACCAAGGTGACCACGGCAACCGTGACTCCTAAAAGCAAAAGCTGCAGCCAGACCCAAGGCAAGGTTTTTTTTATGGCCTTGGTTGAAAACGCCCAGCCCAGCAGGGCTCCTAGTACCAAAATGAAAGCCGTTACCGGAAAATTTAAAAACGGAGAAAAAGACCAAAAAGCCAGACCCAAGAGTACGACGACACCAGCACTGATGGGGCCAAAGAAAAAACCGGCCAGCGGTGGAATACTAAGGGTAGCATCAAGAACCACCCCTGAAGGCAACAGAACGGGAAAGCGACTGCTGGCCCAGGCCAACAAGCCAAAAAAGGTGCCAAGAATAAGCTGAGAGACGACAGGATGTTCCTTTTTGAACTTCCAGGGAAAGACTTGCGGAATTACGGCTATGAGGTTGACCAAAAAAAGGTTGGCACCCAGCGGAACAATCCAAGGTAGGAGCAATATTCATCCCCCAGTTTTCACTTTGGCTTAAATCTAATTCATCGCACCGAGCGATGCAAGAAAAGCGTCTTCTTTGACTTCTCAGCTTTCCCTGCCCATTTTATAGCAAGGAGAACTTATGAAAGCTGTTATCATCCGGGCCTTTGGCTCTGCCGACCAACTGGAGCTGGCGTCGATGCCCAAGCCCGAGCCTGGTCCGCGTCAGGTTTTGGTTAAAGTCATGGCCGCCTCTGTTAACCCCGTCGACTATAAAATTCGCGAGCATGGATCTTGGGCCGGTGTTCCCATGCCAGCCATCTTGGGCTATGACGCCGCCGGAATAGTCGAAGCGGTAGGCCAGCAGGTAAGTCGTTTTAAGCCGGGAGACGAGGTATTTTATAGCGCACGGATTTTTGGACGCCAGGGGACTTATGCGGAATATCATGTTGAAGATGAAGATATTCTGGCTTTGAAACCAGCCAAGCTGACCTGGGAAGAAGCCGCTAGCCTCCCCTTAGCCGCCATTACGGCTTACGACAGCATTATCACTTTTTTTCAGACCAAAGTCGGGGACACTGTATTGGTGCACGCGGGTGCTGGAGGTGTGGGCAACTTTGCCGTTCAATTGGCTAAAGCAGCAGGAGCTCGTGTCTTGGCGACGGGACGCAGTGTGAATCATGAGCTGATTCGCAGTCTGGGGGCTGATGCAGTCATCGATTACCAAAAGGTCCGCTTTGAAGACGAAGTTTTACAATTGACCGGGGGGAAGGGGGTAGACGCCGTTTTTGACACCGTGGGAGGTGATACGATAAGTCGTTCGATCAAGGCCGTTCGTCCCTTTGGAAAACTCTCAACCGTGGTGAGTTTGGCCGGCGAACTTAATGGCATGCAACCCAAAAACCTCACCCTTTATTTTGGCTTTATGGAACGAACTCAGCACAAAATTGAGGCGATTAAGACCTTGGTGGAACGTGGTCAACTCCGCCCCCTGATTGATTCCGTCTACCCGCTCGAAAAAACCGCCGAGGCACAACGCCGTCTCGAAGCTGGCGGAGTCAGAGGAAAAATTGTTCTGAAAGTGGTCTAGTTTAGCAAAAATCTGATTTGTGCATCGTGTTGATAAATTTCGTGATTACAAACTGATCTGATGCAATCAATAAGTCGTCACGATTGTGATTATATCTTGTCGCAATATAGACTGTAAACTGTTGTGATGTAATCTTGATCACGAAGAAAATTGATCACAAAAAAGTTTTTGTGGGAATTTTGATCCCCGGCGCCTACTAAGATGGCGCCTACCAAGACAAAAAAAAACCCAGGAAACTATCCTGGGTTTTTAGCTCCCCCGACTGGACTCGAACCAGTGACACTCTGATTAACAGTCAGATGCTCTACCGACTGAGCTACAGGGGAATGTCTTCACAACGAAAACGATATTACCCAGGCCAAAAAAAAATGTCAAGCAGATTTTTTCAGCCTGGATTAAGACTTTTTTTTCCTCGCGTCAGCTCTTAATTGCCTCTAAAATTCCTTTCACTATTTTTTCAGCGTCTTGTTCTCGGGTTTTTCCAAAACGCATCAGCCAGGCCTGAGCCGGGATGGCTAGGTTATGAGTCTCGACCAGAATCTTGTAGGTTGCAGGGTTATTCTTAAGCACAATCAGTGGTTCAGCCCTGGTGTAACTATCCTTTCCTAAGTAGGGCAATAACTTATCAGCAAAGGATAACGAGGCCTGATCTTTGATGCCCGAGCGGCTTTCAAAGGTGTAGACCCCTGTGCCTACGGGAACCCCTGGGTTGTTGTCCGCATGGAGACTGATAAAGATACGTTTGTTTTCAGGGGTGTCCTGAAAGAACGTTCGGGCGATCTGGACTCGCTTTTCTAAGCTAGACACCGAACCCTGGGGCCAATCGGAATTATTATCACTCAGGTTATCGGCCAAATCGTTGTACACCGAGTTCTTTTCGTTGATCAGGGTCGAATCCGGCGAGTTGGTATCAAGGATTAGCCGATTGGGGACAAGCCGTGTCAGCTCTACCCGTGCACCGTTTCGTCGGAGCAACTCGTACATACGCATAGCAATATCGTAGACATACTGGGCTTCGGTGATATACAAGCTTGTGCCGTTCGGACCAGGGGTTCGGACAATGGTGCCGGGGTCGAGTCCGCCATGCCCGGGGTCAAGAACCACAGACCAACCTTTGAGCTTTGTGGAAAGCGGCGGTTCTTCATTAACCATGGCCGCAAACTTTTTCCACAGCTGACGGGCCTTGTGGTAGGCGTCGAGGGGTGAGGGCCAATCGTCTTCAAAATAGCCCCGGTTGGGTTGCGATAAGGCACCGGGGTGTGTCCAATAGTAGTAGTCTCCGTTCCATTCAAAGACGGGGATATTGGGGTCCATTACAACATACTGGTGACCCAAACGGCTGGTTTCAGGCGTGATAGGAGCATTGGGGACAGGAACATCTTGAGGCGTAGCACCAAACGAGGCTTCGGTGGGTTCGGCCAATAGTGGTTGATCTGAATTGGGGGTTGAACTTGTGGCAGAAGTGGCAGTGCCAGGAAACGATACGGGGCCAGGGGCCTGCGGCAGGTTGCTGAGTTCCGAAGCCGCAACCGATGCCGTTGTTACCGCTGATGCTGTTGTGCTTGACCCAGAATTACCGGGGCCCAACACCAATACCTGTCCCACCCACAAAAGGCTGGGGTCAGTGATGTTGTTCCAAGTTTTGAGGTCAGAGACACTCACCCCTTGGGTGCGAGCAATTTTATAAAGAGTATCACCAGACTTGACTCGGTACGTGCCGCTCGACCGACTCGAAGGTGATGACGCCGAGGCTTTTAGGGTGGGGTCATCAAAAACTGCTAAAGTCGAGGCGCTGGCAAAATTCTTAAGCCGCAGGACTTCACCGGCGTGAATGGTGTCAGAATCCAATCCATTGAGAGCTCGGAGGGTAGATGTGGTGGTGTTGTACAAAGCCGCGATGCCTTGCAGGGTGTCAGTTGGGGCAACAACATGAGTTAAAGGCACCTCGGCGGGTTTAAAGACACGCAGGATCTGTCCTGGAACGACTTGTGAAGAGCTTAGCTGGTTGATCGCCGTAAGGGTTGTTTCGCTGATATTAAACAGCACTGCGATGTGACCCAGAGTATCGCCGGGCTCAACTGTATAAAAGGTGATCCCCTGTGGGCGGCGGATGTAGAGGCGCTCTCCGACCCATAGAGTGTCTTGCGTTAGGCCGTTCAGGCGGCGCAGTTCCCCCAGTGAGGTTCCCCAGCGCTGGGATAATGACAGAAGGCTATCACCACTGTGTACCGTATAGCGGAACGGGGTGAGGTCGGTGTTGGCCGGCCTGTTCAGTGACGCTGTCTGGGTTACGGCGGTATCTTGGCTGACTTTGAGCTGTTGCCCCGCATAGACGACATTGGAACTAAGATGATTCCATTCTTTGAGTTGCGCAACACTCACGCCGTACTGGCGGGACAACGACCACAGGGTTTGATGAGGTTTCACCGCGACGCTTTCGGCGCTGACAACCAGCGCAGTTAAAAGCACTAAGAGGATAAAAAGGATCGGGCGTTTCATGACAACGGCTCCTGTTCAAAGCTATGCAGTTTTTCACGAAGCAGACGGGCATCTTCGCTCCTGCTGGGTTGAAGGGCAAGGTGGAGTTGACCGGTATTGCGGATCACGCGGGCATTGAGCGCAATCAGGGCGTCAAACAGGCGTAACGAGCCATCTATCAGTTCATCGCCAGCGTTAAGATCGGCTGTCTCGTGACCAAAGTCGGGCTTAAAGGTCGCACTGTCTTCTTCAAGATGTAAAAAGATTCCTGTTACCAACTGTTTGCGGCGGGGATGCCGAAAGACAAAGCTCATCACAGCCCCTGCTTTGGTCAAAGAGGTCAAACCAGGATCCTCTTCAAAAGTGCCGTAGCGCAAGAACACTTCACGAATTTTGTCGGCTAAGTTGGCAGAAGATCCGTCATACTGTAACAGACCATTGACGCCCAAAAAGAGGGCTTTGTTGGCTTCTTCGAGGGGTGGATGAGTTTCGCCAAACAGAAGAACCACTTTTTCGTCTTTAGGAAATTCTTCACGAAGATACTTTACCAGAATTTTCCAATGACGCGGAAAGTCTACCCAATCAAACAAAACGATGCGGGGGTCGGTTTCTGTAAGGTTATCCAGGGCTTTAAGAGGGTGACGGTAATGAATTACGTTCACCCCGTAGGGGGCGAGGGCCCGGGCAAGACCCGAGGCTAGTTTGCCTTCGTTTTTGACCATCATGAGGATCATAGACGTCCCTTCCTTTCGGTCCCTACATTGCGAACCTGATAGTCATAAATTTCCCAATAGCCGTTGCGTTTGTGCAGTGCATAGGTGTACTGACGAATTTCTAAGTAATCACCGGCGTCAAACTTCAGCTGGGCGGTGACAGTAGCCTCAGTTTCGGTGTAGGACGTTGATAAAATCTCGAAGGCACTGGGCACTTTTGAGAGTGCTGTTTCTCGTTTCCAGAGATCATGCCTAAAGGCCGTCAAAATTCGTTCCCGTTCCTCTGCCGAGGCCGCCAGGTAAGTACGACGATATAAAGGCGAACGTTTATAAAGGTCTTCGAGGCTCAAATACAAAAAGAAACGAGCTTCTTTGTCGGCTTGTCGGGCTTCGAGCAGGTAACGCACGACGTCGTCGGGGCTTAAATGTTCTTTTCTAAGAATTTCTTGGGTTCCCCGGTCAATGTTCTCTTGATACGCCAAAATCCCCGAGTCGGGGAGGGATGGCCTAATTACCAGCGTTAAGATATTTGACCTGAGCGCAACGTCCGAAGGGGAGCCCGGGTCCGTGCCACTTAAGTGAGAATCACTTGGTCCACCCTGATATTCCGGAAGCAGGTTGGGGTGGAACTCACCTTGAATGGTATAGATTCCGCTATGAGGAATTGTCACGAAGTCCCTTAGGTTGACCAGGTACGAAAACTCCTCACCGGGCTGAATAGTAATGTTACGAAAGAACACCGGCTGATTGCTAAAGCGGCTTTCATTATATTTTTCAGAATTGGGCAGGTACAAACCCGTACGTCCCGCGGACATTACATGAAACGCCAACTGAAAGACTGGCTGGTTAGGCAGGCTAAACCAAACCGGCGAGTCTCCGACGTTCCGCAGATTTACCTGCAGGGTGATGGGCAAATCGGGGTTGGTTGAGTAGACAGTTTTATCGTAATATCGTAAAGAAAACCGAAGGGTCTGGGTTCCTGCCGCAAAGGCCCCGAAGGCCGAGAGGCAAAATACGACCAAACTTAGGAACCGTTTCAAGGGTTGTCACCTCCCATGACTC
>JABEVK010000029.1 GCA_013044245.1 Spirochaetales bacterium
ACCCCCCGCAACCACCATGACAACACCGCGCAGATACACCAGCCCCAAACCCAGCACCCCGGCGATCAAGTACAGGGCCAGGGCTATCACCAAGGCGGCACCCGGCGGCGTTCCCTGATGAACGAGCACTTTGTCGGCTTCAAAGTTCATTTCTCGACGATCAATACCATGCCAAAAATCAAAAAAAGTGTTAAAGGCTGTTGTTCCCATATCTAAAAGAAAAAGTACGACGGCAAAGAGTACGACAGCCGCCCAACAGACCGGCGGATGGGAACCTTTCAGTAAGAGGACTAACCCCAGGCCCAACGATGTCAAACTGACCAGCTTGGTGCGAAGTTCGACAATTGCCCAAAACTTGCGCATTCCGACAGCTCCTTTATGCTTGTAACATGAACGAATCTGAAGGGGTTTGACCAGAGCAAAATTCCCTTATAACACGTCTGGTGGCAAATCAGTTGACGTTGAGGGTTCGCCAATCTAGACTGGAGATATGAGTGCCCCGCTGATCCTCTGTGTTGACGACGAACCCATCATCCTTCAAAGCCTTCGAATTGAACTGCGAAACAGCTTGGGCTCACTTTGCGTGTTAGAAACAGCGGAAAGTGGCGAGGAAGCCTTGCAGATTATTGAAGAACTTTCGGGCTCCGACCAAAGGCTTGCCGTGATCATTTCGGACCAGAATATGCCAGGTATGAAGGGGCATGAATTGCTAGCCCGTATCAAGGCACAGTTTCCCGAGGCATTTACCATCCTTTTGACCGGCTTTTCTGATCTTGAAGGGGTAAAACAGGCCGTCAATAACGCTCAACTTTACCGTTACATTACGAAACCCTGGAAAAAAGAAGAGTTTATTTTTACCATCAGGCAAGCCCTGCGTGAGTTTACTCAGCTTCAGTTGATTCACGAGCAGGACCTAAAAATCGAAAAACTCACGTTTTCGATGATTACTGCCTTAGAGGCCGCCAACCTCAGCTATGACGAGGATACCAGCTACCATATTCTTCGTGTCTCGGAATACGCGGCTTTTCTTGCCGAAACGCTGGGTATGGACGAAAGCTACGTTTCAAGAATCCGAATCTACTCTCGGCTTCATGACATTGGCAAAGTCGGTGTGGCCTGTCAGCTGTTGAATAAACCAGGGCGCTACACGGCCGAAGAGTTTGAAATCATGAAAAAGCATGTTTGGTACGGTTATAAAATTCTCAGTGCCGACGGCATTGACGAAATGGCCAGGAACATCGCCTATTACCATCACGAACGCTGGGACGGGACTGGGTATCAAAAGGGGCTCAAAGGCAATGACATCCCCTACGAAGCCCGCATTACCGCCGTCGCCGATGTTTTTGACGCCCTGTTAAGCAAACGTGTCTATAAACCTGCCATGCCCTTTGAACAAGCAACCGCCATGATTGTGGAAGCCTCAGGGTCGCATTTTGACCCTCGGGTTGTTGAAGCGTTTCAGGCCCATTTACCCCAGTTGCAAACAATTCGTGACCGCATCAATGCCACCGAACAGTCCGTCAATCGCCTGGAATCAAGCTGTATCGACTGCAATTGAGCCCTTTGGAGTAGCCTCTGAAGGTTAAACAATCACCGCCAAAGGGAGCCTTGCTGTAAAAATGGTTCGCCCAGGCTCACTGACAAAGCTCAGGGTTCCGTGGTGATCGTCGATGATTTTGCGGCTGATATCCAATCCCAAGCCCGTCCCTTCTCCGGGCTTTTTCGTTGTAAAGAACGGTTCAAAAATTTTACTTTGAACTTCGGGCGGTACTCCCGGTCCCGTGTCGGCAATATCAATTCGTGCCCAGTCACCCTCGCTCGAGATACTCACCTCCAGACGCCCCTTATAGTCCATAGACTGTAAGGCGTTGGCAATGAGGTTTGTCCAGACTTGGTTCAGTTTATCCGGGTAACCAGCCACCGGCGGCAGACTACCAAAGTTGCGGACCACTTCCACCCCCAATTTGATCTTGTTTTGAAAGAGCGTCAGCACCGTTTCTAAACCTTCGGCCAAGTCCACTGACTGATAGGCTTCCTCCTGACTCTGACGGCTAAACGTGCGCAGAGCTTGTATCACTTTTGCCGCCTTGTCAGAGGCCTGATCGATAATAGCGCAAGATTTTTCCATACTGAGCATTTCATTGATCATGCGTACGGCGTCTTTACCCAGGGGGTCACGCAAAAGAGGCAAAAACGGCTCCAGCTCGTTTTCAACCCCCAGCTCGGCCAAGTTATCAGCCAACTCTTCATCGGCTTCCACGCCAAACTTGGCAAAAAAACCCAAAATATTCTTCTTTTTTTGCCGGAGCTGAGACCCAGCCACCAACACGATTTCGCGGTTTCCCAATTCGTACAGCTGATAAAACAACGCTCGTTGTTCCAACGACAGCACCTGCATCAACCAGGGCAACGACTCCAAAACCTTTTTGAGTAGTGCGAGAACGTTATCATTCGAAGCCGCGATGGCCCCCAAAGGAGTGTTGATTTCGTGAGCGATCCCCGAGATGAGTTGACCCAAAGCCGCCAGCTTTTCGGCTTGTATCAGTTGTTCCTGGGCCGCTTTGAGGTCTCCGAGTGCGATTTCTAGATGCCGTGTGCGTTCTTCGACTTTTTGTTCTAGGTCTTCGTTGACCCGGCGAATGGCTTCGGCGGCGGCTTCAACCTCGGTGATATCCTCACAAAACGTTTCGATGACAAATTCATTGCGCTTGGGGTCAAACACCTTGCTCAGGTACAGGTTTACTTTTCGGATTGTTATGTGACCTCGTGTCCAAAACCGGGTTTTCGCTTGGGCCCGGCCATGCTCACTGGCATGAAGCATCGCAATCAGCTCGGCACGTTCTTCGGGACGGACGTAGAACTCGCCGGCATTGAAATAAGCCCCCTTCACCTCGGGTGGCGAGGGGAAACCCAGAATTTTGGCCATGGTTTGGTTGAGGTCTAAAAGTTCCCCCTCGGGAGTGGAGTGAAGAATCCCAATTTGAGCGTCCTCAAACATCCGCCGAAACCGGTACTCGGAATCTCTGAGATCTTGTTCGCGAAGCCAGATTTTTTCTCGCAGATCTTCGAGTTCTTCTAAGACGTGATTGAGATCCTCAAAAGGGGTATATTCTAGGGTTACCGAGTAATCGCCAGAGGCAATTTTGACCGTTTCGCGCTGAAACTTATCGAGGGTCTGCAACAATCGGTCAATGAGGAACTTACGCAAAAGAAGCACGGTCACCGCTGCCACCAAATACAGAACAAAGAGCAAAATCAAAAAAGGCAAATAAGGTGCCAAGAGCTCGTTCCACGAGCGCGACAGTGTGAGCGTCCACGGTACCTGAGACAAGGTCAACGATACGGAAAGGCCGTGTATGGGCGGGCCCTCGCCAGTATCAAAAAGACTAAATTGCTTTTTGTCGCGCACCTGCACACGTCCGCCGGCGGCTTGTGCCCATTCCTTGAGGTTATGCACCAACAGACTTTGATCGGGTTC
>JABEVK010000030.1 GCA_013044245.1 Spirochaetales bacterium
AGGGGACCTGACGGCATGGTCCGGGCAATTTCCCCCCAAAGGGTTGTTATCGCTACCCACAGCACGGCTGCCCCTAAGAGGGAAAGCCGATTTTTCATTCGATTTTCACTGCCCCAGGCACCAGAAATGTCAGGGTTGGCAAACTTGTCACCTGCCACGTAATCGCTTTGTTATGGGCTATTTTGATCCGGTATTTTTGGTCTGCCGGCAACATAGCAAGCTTCATGATCCACTTGGCAACTGCTTTAATTCCCGAAGAGTTCAAGAAATTGAGGCCTTTAAAGTCTGCGACAATTTCAGGAATTTTCTTCGAAATCATTCCGCTATGCACCTTTTCAAACACAGGATCCAAGATGATGCTAGGATCTTCCATGTCGATATCGCCAATAAAGCGAATCACCATATCAGGACCATTATCAGCGACTTCAATCTTGATTTTGTCCTGAGCAATCGGGTCAATACCTAATTTGTTCATAATTCTTCCTCGTTAAATTCTTCCTTGCTCAATACTGAACTACTAGCGAACTTCAATCGTGATGGTTACCCTGTTTTCGGGTGAAACCTCAAGTTTCAAGTTAGCCCCTGTCTCATACCGAATTCGCGCTAGACCCAACTGGCTCTTACCATCCGAGCGAGTTGCAGCTTCACGCATCTGCATAATATAAGCTTCCAAAGGATCCCCTGCCATAATCTTCTTGAAAAGACCTGAAACCTCTTTAGCACCCTGCTCCGTTGCTTGATTCGTCACACTGGCTGTGATCAGACCAGTTTCGGGAAAGGCCTGAACGATACAATGGGTATCTTCGCTAGCACCATACTTAACAGCATTTTCCAAAAGCTCAGAGGCCGCCATGGCAATGGCATCAGCCTTCGCTTGGTCAGAGATGGCGATTGCAATGAAGTTCTGGATAAATATTCGGGCTGGTGAGATGTACTTCCACCGAGGTCCGAACCTAATTTCTATGTATCCATCGGGCTTAGCC
Source organism: Spirochaetales bacterium (assembly GCA_013044245.1). GTDB lineage: Bacteria > Spirochaetota > Spirochaetia > JABEVK01 > JABEVK01 > JABEVK01. The sequence continues at coordinate 984 of JABEVK010000030.1, forward strand.
ATAGGAAACCACCTTTATGACAAAAAGTCTTATACAAGGAATCCTAACCTGGGAATCCAAAGAAATCAAGAAAAATGGAGAAAACCTCTAGCTAGATTTTTACCAGCGAAACAAGTTCGCTCCAGCCGTGAGACCAGCTCCAAAACCAATGGTAAGTACCCAGGCACCCCGAACCAAAAGACCCTTGTGATCCATTTCAGCCAACGCCAAAGGGATTGAAGCTCCAGACGTGTTGGCATATTCTTCAATATTGGTATAGAATTTCTCTATCGGTATGTCCAACCTTTTGGCGGTAGCTTCAATGATCCTGAAGTTAGCTTGATGAGGAACAATCCACTGGATATCGTTAACTGTTAGGAAATTTTTCTCAAGGATGGACGGAATTAAGTCCTTCATGACTTGAACAGCGAAATTGTAAACCCTCCTACCCTCCATATGAACGAACGGAGAAATCGCCGTTCTACTCGTTAAAGCCAAAGCACCCGACCCATCTGAGCTCAACAGCGAGGGACGAAAGCTATCTGTTGGCAGTTGATCGTCCATCCCGACCAAAACAGCACCGGCACCGTCGCCAAACAAAACGCATGTTGAGCGGTCAGACCAATCGACAATTCTTGAAAAAACCTCTGCTCCAACGACGAGAACAAGATGTGCAGCTCCAGAAATAAGAAAAGATCGGGCTGTTTCAAGGGCATAAACAAATCCAGAACAGGCCGCAACCAGGTCCATGGCGCCAGCGTACTGACAACCTAGTTTATCTTGAACGAGCGAGGCGCTGGACGGAAAACCAGGGTAATCTGGTGACCCCGTCGCCAATAAGATCAAGTCAACGTCATCAGCGGTTTTTCCGGACCGGGTCAAGGCTTGCTGACAAGCGCGAACAGCTAAATCTGAAGTATTTTCTCCCTCGGCGGCTATATACCGATAACGGATGCCGGTATGGCTGTAAATCCATTCATCCGAGGTGTCCAAAGTCTGGGCAAGATCATGGTTGGACATCCGGCGCAAAGGTACAGCCATTCCCGTGGAAAGAACGCGAGGTGTCAAAAGAAGCTCCTGTCAAAAGTTGACGTCATCGTAAAGACCAGCTTAGCGTTTGGTCAAGGCGCTTGACCAAAATCTGCGCGCTCAGTATAGTGCACTTCAGTTAAGGGGCTGTAGCTCAGTTGGCTAGAGCACCACAATGGCATTGTGGGGGTCAGGGGTTCAAGTCCCCTCAGCTCCAAAAACAAAAAAAGGAGTAGCAAGCTACTCCTTTTTTAATTTTCGACCTCTTCATTCTCTATCAAATTCATAATCACCTCGCTTGTAAGCACATTTCCAGTGATCATAGTCCAAAGCTCAAGCCTAAGCACACCGCAATTATGTCCGATTCTTTCCAGGAATTTTCACTTTAATCTGGACATCAACCAGTAACTGCGACAAAATACTATCAAATGACTGAGAAGTATTCAGGGGAGATTGACCCCGAGATTGCAGAACTGCTCAATTTTACATCACCGCCATCGAAAGATTCCGGCGTAAAGAGCGCCCCTTCAGGTTTGCCTTCAGCCCCAAGTTTTGATGATCTTTTTACGGCCAAGCCTAATAAAGCTCTCTCACGAGATCCAGCATCGGATGTAGACCTCACCGTAAAAACCTTCAATCCGATTCAAGAGTTTTGGGGAGCTCCACAACCCTATTTCGAAAATAAAGACTATTACAAAATCATTCTCAAAGATGGGGGCGAAACCGCCGCTCGAGTCCATAAAATCTTAACCGAACTCATGAACGCGCCTGACCCCGAGGCACGTGGGCAAGCCCGTTTACGACTCGTCCCCGCATGGTGGGACTTTTTGGGAACACTAGTTCGGGATCTGTCACCAAAAATGGAACAACCCAAGGCTCTAGCACTGCGCTTTGGTGCACTTCTCCCCTCGTTACTCAGTCCCGAACAACGACAAATGGTTTCATGCATCAAATGGGATAATCGTACAGGCGAACCCGTCCATTACTTTGACGAATGGCTACGAAAAGTAGGTTCGGGAGAGGTTGTTCCTCTCGCGACCGATGAAGAGTTTAAAGCTGTAAAAAAGTCCCAAGACAATGGAATCGCCCTTCAACGAGTCGAAAAACTTCAAGGGCAAGTTCAAGCGCAGAGCGGACTTATTCAGTTAAAGATACAGGAACTATCTGACCTTGAGAACTCTCTTCCATCCCAAGCGGAGCTTTTACGGCAACACGCAAGGCATCCCCGATTTGCCCATCTTGCAGATGTCTACAACAATGCTCAAAAGTCCTCCTTAACGACAATTCAAGAAACCGTTAAAAGGCTAGCAGTTCTTGACCGCGAGTTAACGGTTAGTTTTAGCGATCTGGAAAAGTTTCAAAATGAGCTCGACCAAGCGCGCCAACGCCTTGACGACTCGGGGGGCAGTGTCGTCGATGCAAAAACCGCACTCCACGAGCTAAGTTCGCTTCGGCAGATGGCTAAGCTCTCATGTGGGCGACAGGGTAATCACTTTCCCCTGATGATGAAGCAATACTTGCCGCCCCGCCAAGAAGATGTCGGTACGCGCGAAAATGTTCTAGCGATCATGGCTGAAGTAGAGCATTTGGACCCTGGCGTGTTTCAACGAACCTTTAAAGGCATGGCTACCCGTATTGTTCCGCACGTTATTCTCTTGCCTTCGTACGGCGAATATGGTCTTTGCTGGGAGCCTTTTGAAAAGTTTAATCGTTCGACGAGCCGTGGGAGAATCGCCATCCCGATGTACCCCAAAAACCTAAAACAGGCTGTTATTTTTGCCTTGGGCGATTTACGGTGGCAAGTGGCCAAAGAAAAGGCTGGGTACCGATGGATGGAAGAAGGAATCACCGGTTGGTACTACCAATGGTTCACCGACCGTGGCTTACGAGGCGACGTCCGAGAATTCTTCATCCAAGACTATATTCTATGGATCACCAAAGAAAGCGAAGGGACTCAAAAGCTCGACAAAGACATTCGTGGAATTTTCTGGCGCAACATTCCCTTTCCTGATGAAGTGCGCGATACCCTCAAAAATCGGGGCTTTGTTTACAGTGAGCTTTGTAAAAAGGACATCAACAGGTCGCTCTCTGACGGTTACTGAGAACTCCCTGTGCCTGTACCCAAAAAGCTCAGAACCACTTGTCCTTAAAAAGAAAAGGATCAAAATACCGTTCGAGGCGAATACGTTCCCTAAGAATCCGAAACAGCCACCGATAGGTAAACCACGATGCTGCCAGAGCGGAAAGAAAAAACACCACCCAGGTCGCCTGAGCTAAAAACCCGGTTTGGTCAGGCATAAGCAACGACCCTATACCTAAAAAAGCTAAAAAATAAAACATCATGAGGACAAGAATAAACAAAACTGCACCCACTAAAAATAAAACCGTATTCATGCGCTTGTTCACTTTGGTTTCCTTGCCACTAAAAACGACAGAATCAGCAAACCTACACCAACAACAACCATTGAATCAGCAATATTAAAGGTCGGCCAACGTTCTAAGCCAAAAAGGCCGTAAAACTTGAAACTTAAGAAATCCACGACGCCATGAGGACGAAAGGCACGATCAATCAAATTACCAGTACCGCCACCCAAAATCAGTGCCAACGCCCACCTCTGAATACCATGCAAGCTCTTATCTCTCCAGTAAAAAATCCCTAACACAATCAACACCAACAGAGGTACTGCCAAAAAAAGAACACTGCGAACAGGAAGAGGCAGGGCATCACCTACCGAGAACGCGACCCCGGTATTGCGCTGATGAGTCAGATAAAAGAAATCGCCGCCCCAGGACCACGCCTTAGTCCCCAACGGAATAGCTTTGACCACCCAGGCCTTAGTAATTTGATCGATAACGAGCAAAATCGCAGCCAAGATCAAAGGAAAAATCCTTCCCTTAGAAGATTTCTGTGCCATTCTTCCTCCCTCACTACAATCCTGTAGGAGAATCTAAAAATACGGTAGACAAGCCCGTTTCCAAGGCCATCACCTCAGCCAATCGGCGTACCCCCCAGGTTTCGGTGGCGTAGTGCCCTCCCGAGATCACATTTATCCCCGCCTCGAAGGCTTCGTGATAAATGGTGTGATCCGCATCGCCGGTGATATACAAGTCCAGCCCCTCTGAGATGGCTTCCCGAACTTCAGACGTGGCACCCCCTGAAACGATACCAACTGTCGTGACTGCTGGTTTTCCAAAAGGGAGAATCTGTAGGGCTTGGTCTCGACCGCCCAAAAGAATCTCGCAAACACGGTCCAAAGTCAACGGGGTTGCTAAGCGACCAGAAAAACCGATCTTGACCCCATGATACGTTCCAAAAGGAAGAAGATCTTCTAGACCGAGTACCTGAGCTATCACAGCGTTGTTTCCACAAACCGGATGCGCGTCGAGAGGCAAATGTGACGCAAACAAAGCAATGTCGGCATCAAACAAGGTTTTTAAACGCCGGTAGTGTCCTTCTGTCACTGGTAGGGGCTGTCCCCAAAAAAGTCCATGGTGTACCGCCAAAAGGTCAGCACCATCCACAGCAGCTTTTTGAAACGTCTGTTGACAGGCATCGACGGCAAACGCTACTCGAGCGATCTGAGATTTTTGGCAGCTCACCTGCAAACCGTTGAGCGAGACGTCTTTTCCAGACCATTCGTCGTGATGCAGGTACTTGGTTAACCAGTTTGTCACTTCGTTCAAAGTCATATAGCCCAGTATAGAGGGTGGAGCAACCCTCTCACCAGCCCTTTTCTTGACTTTTTGACAATCCCCGCCTATTCTTGGAACAAAAAGAGGTCAAAAATGTCGTTACCCGCCGAATTAATGCCCCATGACCTGAGTTTTGATTTTTCGGCGGAAATCCAAAAAACAGCCCTTGCGTCAGGCCAAGAGGTCATAGGTCAACCGCGCGCTTTGCGAGCTCTTGCTCTTGGAACGTCGATCAACGCTCCGGGGTACAACATTTTTGTTACAGGGCCGTCCGGTACGGGGCGTCAAACAGCTGTCCGTAAAGTTTTGGCTCAACTCCCTTCGTCATCAACCTTGAAAGATCTGGTGTACGTTTTCCAATTTTCGCGGCCCGACCAACCGCAACCCTTGTATTTAAGCCAGGGAAAAGCCGAGGAGTTTAAAGAAAAGCTTCACGACTTGGTCGAGACTCTAAAGCTCCGCATCCGCCAAGAGTTGGGAGCGGAATTGTACAAAGCTCAACGAGATCAAATTCTCAAAAAAACTGAGTTTTCAGAGAATCACCTCATCGCAGAATTTGAAAGCCGCCTCAACAAGGAGGGCTTCAAAATTGTCCAAATGGATGCCGAGGAGAGTGATCCTCCGCTCATGGATATTTTGCCCCTGTGGAAAGGTGAGGCGGTAAGCTTTGACGATTTGCAGGATAAAGTCGCCGCCGGTGAGATTCAAGAAGCTGATTGGAACCAAACCCGCGAACGGTATTATTTGTTCATAGACGAGATGAAAGGTCTCTTTGAACGACTGGGTGAAGCTCGCCGCAATATGGAGAAGGACCTGCAAAAGTTGCAGATTTCTTATATTCGGCGACCACTGCGCCGACTCGTGCAAAAAATTGCCCGGCAATACCCCGAAGACGGCGTTCGAGCATGGCTGACGGCGCTCGAAAAAGATGTCGAAACCCATCTGTTTCTTTTTTTGTCTGACAAACCGGTGGATGATGGTCAAGGCAACCCTGCGTTAATTCGGTATGCGGTTAATGTTCTCGTGGACCACGGCAAAACCCCGAAACTGCCTGTCGTGTTTGAAAATCGCCCCACCCCGGCCAATCTATTCGGTACCATCGAAGCACGCGGCGATCCTCAAGGCGAGCCACGAACAAACTTTCTTTCGGTACGCCCCGGAGCCCTACATCAGGCATCTGGTGGTTATTTAGTTTTGAGAGCGGAAGATATTCTTTCACAAGAGGAGGCATGGCCCCTTCTCAAGCAAGTTCTTGAAACTCGACAAGTTGAAATCCAAGTTTCCTCAGGGCCCTTTGGTCCCGCTTCGGCGATTAAGCCTAAACCTATCGAGATAGATCTTAAAGTTATCATTCTGGGGGCCGAGGGTCTGTATGACTACCTTGTCCAAGAGGACCGAAACTTTGCTCGTCTGTTCAAGATTAGCGCAGAGTTCGATTCCGTTATGAGTCGTACACCCGAAGCGATGGCGGAATACCTCAAATTTATGCATGACACCGTGCAAAAACGTTCCTTGTTACCACTTGAGCCCAGTGGCAGTGCGGAAGTTTTTGAGTACGGTGTCCGTTTAGCCGAACACAGACAAAAGTTATCCACGCGGTTTTCGGCAGTTGCCGACCTGTTATCCGAGAGTTCGTATTGGGCTCGTCAGTTGGGCAACAAATTGATTGATAGAACTTCGGTACAACGGGCCCTGGATGAGCGGAAGTTTTTATTTTCGTTACCCGAAGAAAAAATGGATGAACAGGTACGGGATGGACAAATACTCCTCTCGGTTACAGGAAGTGCCGTGGGTGTGGTTAATGGTTTGGCCATCCTTGACCGCGGTAGCTACTCGTTTGGACGGCCTATGCGGATTACCGCAACAGCGGCTCCCGGTGACGATGGCGTAGTCAACATCGAAGGGGAAGCAGGACTTTCTGGTGAAATCCACGACAAAGGCGTGCTGATCCTTCGTGGTCTGATCCGCTCGCGCTTTGCTCAGGACTTCCCTTTGAGCTTATCAGCCAGTGTCGGTTTTGAACAATCCTACGGTGGAGTTGACGGAGACAGTGCTTCCTCTACCGAGGCCTATGCTCTCTTGTCAGCGATTTCTCACGTTCCCCTTCGCCAAGATTTAGCCGTGTCCGGGTCAATCAACCAAAGGGGAGAAATTCAACCGGTGGGCGGCATTACGGAAAAGGTAGAGGGCTTTTACGCTACCTGTGTGAAATTGGGGCTTACCGGAACCCAAGGGGTAATCATCCCCTATTGGAACATCCAAAACCTTGTTCTTAATCGCGAAGTTCAAAATGCGGTCAAAGAAGGCAAGTTTCACATTTACCCAGTCAAAACCCTCGACGACGGGCTGTTTCTTCTCACAGGAAAAGAGTTAGGTCATCGAGACGAAAATGGACATTACCCAGCAGGCTCCTTGGGGGCTTTGATCGTTGAGAAGCTCGCCGAGCTGCACAACATCACCCACCCCAAAGATGAGGAGGAAGAAGAATGACACTCGACTCCGCCAAGGTTCGCCATGCCGCCAAAAATGGTATCCCGCTTGTAATTAAGACACATTCACTTCCCCCGCAAACTGAAGCAGACCTTGAAGAAGTTCTCTTCATTTATTTGGCTGAGTTGGGTCAAGAGTCCCTCAAGGATCATCTTTCGTACTGCTTGAAAGAGCTGACAGTGAATGCCAAAAAAGCCAACACCAAACGTGTCTACTTTCAAGAGAAGGACTTAGACCTAACCAATCCTACCGATTACCAAACAGGCCTTAAAACCTTTAAACAAGATACTATGGACAATCTGGAGCATTACCTGCGGCTCCAGGAAAAAGAAGACCTTTATGTCAAAGTAACCTTTTTAATCCGCAATAACACTCTGTACATTTCCGTCAAAAACAATGCTCCCATCGTGTCTGCAGAGCTAACTCGGGTGTACGACCGCATAGCCCGTTCTCGAGCGTTTGAAAGTATGGAAGAGGCCTTTGCCGAAGTTCTTGACGACTCTGAAGGGGCAGGTCTCGGAATTGTCATCATGATACTCATGCTTCGCAAAATGGGTCTTTCAGAAAAAGCCTTTGATTTGTCATCGACGGATACTGAAACCACAGCGACGTTGAGTGTTCCCATGAACTTAGTCAAGCTCGAACGCGTCAACTTAATCGCCGATGAATTTATTCGACTCATCGACTCCCTGCCTCCTTTTCCCGATAACTTGCAAAAGCTTCTTCAACTACTGGGGAATCCCGATGTTGATTTTAACCTTGTTGCACAACAACTAGCCCGTGACCCAGCGTTAACAGCTGACCTCATCAAGTATGTTAACTCGGCGCAATTTAGTAACCGAAAACGAATCGACTCGATCCATGAGGCGGTTCGGCTGGTAGGGATGCGAGGCGTCCAAGAATTGATTTACCCCTACGGAGCCCATAAACTGCTCCACACCTATATCGACCGACAAAAATCACTTTGGGAAGATGCCGTTCAGGTTTCACAATATGCAGCAGAAATGGCCAGGCGTTTTAAGTTTGACCGCGATACTCAGAACCAAGTGCAAATTGCGGGCCTGTTATTTAATTTGGGCCAAATCATTCTTTCTTTTGTCCATCCCTCCCTCTTAGAAAAGATTCAAGTCTTTTGTCGCGAAAAAGATATACCGTCTGACTTGTTTGAAAACTTGACTATGAGCATTAATACCTCTGACATTGGGGCCCGAATTGCCGAAAAGTGGAACTTTCCCGAAGACTTAATAATTTTGATTCGCTATCAACGCATACCGCAAAATGCTATTCAGCCCCTTCAGGTTTCAGCAAGCTTGATTAACATCGCCCAAGGCCTGGTTTCCATTGAGCACGACGTCATGACATATTCTCAGCTATCTGCCTTTGCTTTGCGTACGCTGAGCTTAAATGACATCGAAGCGGTGGCTACCCTACACGACGAACTTCGGACTGTTGTCCATAAAGAATGACCCCGATGCGCCGGACAGAAGTTCGTCAAGGTACTCCACACCCTTGCCCGTACCTACCCGACCGGCTGGCGACTTACGAATTTTTTTGGGCCCATTCAGTAAGCGCTGACCTTTTGGGCCAATGGATCGCGGCAGGCTGGCGCCATTTTGGTACCTACTTTTTTCGTCCAGCCTGCGAGTCGTGTCAAGCTTGCTGGTCCTTACGAGTTGCTGCAAAACACCTAGCCCCTACAACTTCACAAAGGCGTGTGATCAAAAAAAATGCTGACCTTGAGTTACGAATCGTCAAAGCGACTTACCAGTCCGAATACTATGAACTTTGGGCGAATCATTCTCAAAACCGATTTCAAATGTCTCAGTCAAAAGAAGAGTTCATCGAGGGTTTCTTTCCCTCGTACCAAAGTGAGGCAACGTTTCTTACCGAATATCGTTACCAAAACCGCTTGGCCGGGCTTGGATTTACCGACGCGACACCACAAGGTCTCAACTCCATCTACTTTGTCTTTCACGAGGATTTTTCGTCGCGAAGCCTCGGTATTTTCAGTGTTCTTCGGGAGTGTCAGTTGGCAGCCGATTGGGGACGCGACTGGTACTATCTCGGTTTTTGGGTCCAGGGGAACGCCACGATGGCCTATAAAGGCCGGTTTTTCCCCCGGCAAGTTTTATCCGAGGGCATTTGGGACGATTTCGGGTAATTCCGGCCAATCCAGATCACGCAAAAGAGCGTCGAGAATAAGACGCCCCTCGGGGGTGAGCGACAAATACCGACCAACATTGGCAAGCCCACGCTGACGCCACGACGCACCCACCGCCAGGGCCCAGTCACGCGCTTGTAAACCTAACGGGTTTAAGCGCTCTAAATCTAACCCCTCACTGGTGCGCAAAGCTGTTAGAAAGTATTCTTTGAGCAAAGCGTTCTCACTTAGTACTTCGACACTGGCTGAAGCGCCTGACAGCCAACGAAACAGGGAAGGTTCGTGTCGACGTTGCATTTTGGTTCCATTGGGGCCTATTACCGGTAAGGTTGAAGCCGCACCCGGGCCTAAGCCGAGGTTGGGATCCATTCGCCAGTAGGACTGGTTATGCTTTCCCTCATGGCCAGGTAACGCAAAATTGGATACTTCATACCAGTGACGCCCCGAGGCGACAAGTTCATCTCTGGACTCAATCCAAAAATCCTCGGCCTTTTCTTCTGAAAGATCTACATGCCCTTGCTTTACCATGGTTGCCAGAGGAGTTCCTTCTTCGATCGTCAAAGCGTACAGACTGACATGGGGGGGGCTAAAGGACAAGAGGGTTCTTAGGTCGGTCTGCACTTCTTCTTGGCCGGGCAGCCCCGTCATTAAATCGGCCGACCAACTCCCAGGCCAACGCGAGGCTGTTAGTTCTAGGGCATGGAGGTTCGTACGACTATCAGTTCGTCGCCCTAACACCGATAGAGCCTGATCGTCAAAGGTTTGGATTCCCAAGCTCAGGCGTGTCACTCCTTGGTCCTCTAACAGCTTCAGCATTTCTACCGAAAGGTTTTCGGGGTTTACCTCGACCGTCCATTCTTCGACAGGAAAATTTGAAATTCCCCAAAGCTTTGACAACCGTTGAAGTAGGCCTTTCATTTGGCCAAGAGGAAGCACACTAGGCGTCCCTCCGCCCCAATAGACAGTGCGAATCTGCCCATTCCAACCGCGCTCCTCCAGAGCAGGCTTCCACTGTTCAGAATCGCTTACCAGTTTCTGCAGAGTCTGCTCCATCACACGGGGGCTCCAGCCTGTTTCAAAGACGAAGTTGCAGTACCGACACCGGTAAGCACAAAAGGGAATGTGAAAATACAGCGCCAAAGGCCACATAACAAGATTTTACCCCAAGGTCGATCACTCATGATAGACTAAGAGATCTTTCTGAAAAGGAGTCCCCTTTGGTACATTTTTCTCCCCGTAGATCTCTCTTTCTCATTGTTTGCGTCATCACTAGTATGATGTTCGCCAGTTGTGCCCAAGCCCAGGAAACTGGTCCCTATCGTGACCCTTCCCTTCCTGTGGCCACCCGCGTCGCCGACCTCTTGAGTCGCATGACACTCGCTGAAAAGGTTGGTCAAATGACTCAAGCCGCTCGCGATTACTTAACCAGCCCTTCGGATATTGCCACCTACGGTCTGGGAGGCCTCCTGTCTGGAGGCGGCTCAGCCCCACGCCCCAACAGTCCTGCAGGCTGGCGGAAGATGATCAATGAATTCCAAAAAGAGGCTCTCTCGACCCGTTTAGGCATCCCTGTTTTGTATGGCATTGACGCTGTCCACGGCCACAACAACGCCTATGGCGCCGTGATCTACCCGCATCATATTGGTCTTGGTGCGGCTGACGACCCCGAACTTGTTCAAGAAATCGGCGCTCAAACAGCCGCCTCATTGAAGGCGACGGGAATTCCTTGGGATTTTTCTCCCTGCGTCGCTGTGGCTCAAGACCTGCGCTGGGGTCGAACCTATGAAAGCTACGGAAAAAACCCTGAACTGGTTGCCCGTTTAGGAAAAGCAGAAATGCTGGGCTTGCAAGGACCACATCTAGGGGCAACGGGAGTGATGGCAACTCTTAAACATTTTGCTGGCGATGGCAACACGCAAGACGGTGTTGACCGGGGCAACGATGTGATGTCGTGGCAAGCATTTCAAGCAACTCCTCTGGTTCCCTATGCCAAGATTCTCCCTGCTGGCCCAGGATCTGTCATGGCCTCTTATTCGAGCTGGAATGGTGTACCCATGCATGCCAATCAAAAGCTAATAACCGGTTGGCTCAAAGAAAAAGAAGGTTTTCAGGGATTTGTGGTGTCTGACTGGGGGGCGGTGTCCTTGCTACCCGGTTCTCTGACAGACCAGGTAGCTACCGCCATCAATGCCGGTGTCGACATGGTCATGGTTCCGGATAAGTACGTCGATTTCATTCATGCCGTCACCGACGATGTTAACAGCGGAAAAATCCCCCTGAGCAGGATCAACGACGCTGTCCGGCGTATCCTAGCCGTCAAATTTACTCTGGGGCTCTTTGAACACCCCGTTCCCGATGCCGATTTACCCGACCAAGGC
>JABEVK010000031.1 GCA_013044245.1 Spirochaetales bacterium
GGTCAGCATACATCACAACATGTCCCGAGGCATTCCGCGCTGCCCGTCCGATACTTTGGATCAGTGATGTTGCTGATCGTAAAAACCCGATTTTGTCAGCATCCAGAATCGCAACCAGGCTCACTTCGGGGATATCGAGACCTTCACGCAGAAGGTTGATCCCTACCAGCACATCAAACACCCCTTGGCGAAGATCACGGATAATCTCCACCCGTTCCAGGGTTTCGATTTCTGAGTGCAGATAGCGAATTTTTACCCCCAGGTTAGCATAGTAATCGGTCAACTGTTCCGACATTTTTTTGGTCAGGGTGGTAATCATCACGCGTTGACCGTTGCTTACCCGTTCGCGGATTTTGCCGTAAAGGTCTTCAATTTGACCTTCAGTGGGCAAGACCTCAATATCGGGGTCCAAAAGGCCTGTTGGTCTGATGATTTGCTCAATCACTTGCTGGCTTTTGCCCAGTTCCTCTTGTCCCGGGGTCGCGGAGACATAGATCGTTCGGTACAACAAGCTTTCAAATTCGGGATAAAAGAGAGGCCGATTGTCGAGGGCGGATGGAAGGCGAAACCCGAAATCGACCAAGGTCTGTTTGCGGGCTTTATCACCCGCCGACATTCCTCGTATCTGCGATAACGAAACATGTGACTCGTCAACAAAAGCTAAAAACTGCTCTGGGAAGTAATCAAGAAGTACAGCAGGCCGTTCTCCAGCCTGTCTACCGGTTAATTGACGCGAGTAATTCTCGATACCCGAGCAATAGCCCATTTCTGACAACATTTCTAAATCGTACTCGGTACGTTGCTTCAAACGTTCGGCCTCAAGTGGTTTTCCTTGCTCCTCAAAAAAATCCAGCCGTTCTTTAAGTTCTCCCCGAATACGGTCTAGTGCTAGGCGCACCTGGTCTTCAGGCATCACAAAATGTTTTGCAGGGAAAATTGTACAGTGATCCATGTCTTCGAGTAGCTTACCTGTAAGCGGATCAAAGCGTTTTACACTGCTAATCGTTCCCCATTCGGTATCAATTCGAAAAGCTTCTTCCATGTAGGCGGGCCAAATTTCCAAAGAATCCCCCCGAACTCGAAAGAACCCCCTTTCTAACACCGCATCGTTGCGGTCGTATTGCAGGGTAATCAGAACACGTTTAAAGGCATCCAGCGACAAGGTTTCTCCCAAATGCAAATCTTGTCGCATATCCAGATACGAAACTGGACTACCCAGGCCATAGATCGCCGAAACCGTAGCAACCACAATCACGTCTTGACGCGAAGCCAGCGACGTAGTGGCCGAAAGCCGAAGGCGATCGATTTCTTCATTGATGGACGAGTCTTTTTCAATGTAAAGATCTTTAGAAGGGACATACGCTTCTGGTTGGTAATAATCGTAGTAGGAAACAAAGTATTCCACCGCGTTATGAGGAAAAAAATCCTTAAATTCGCGGTACAACTGAGCCGCTAGTGTCTTATTGTGGCTCATCACCAGCGTGGGAAGTTGTAACTGTTCGATCACTTTGGCCATTGTGAAGGTTTTTCCTGAGCCGGTAACACCTTTCAGAGTCTGAAAAGGGTATTCGGCCACAACACCCTTAACGAGGGCCTCGACGGCGGCGGGCTGATCGCCCGCCAAATCAAACGGCGCTTCGACGTGAAACTTCAAGAAGACTCCCACTGAGACTTGTTGGGACGTTGGTCCAAGGTCACGCTGAGGGTCTTTTTCTCGCCATTTCGTTCCACCGTGACTTGTACTACTTGACCAGGTTTCGTGGACTCAAGTGCACTATAGAGGTCTGCCAGGGTAGCGACCTTTTGATCATTGATGGCGATAATGATATCGCCGCCTAAATACAGGATATCATTACCATAGCGAACGGCTTGGTTAGGATTTCCCCCTTTGAGTCCGGCTTTTTCAGCTAAAGACCCCGGAGTCACTTTGGAAATCAACACCCCTTGCGTCACCGGCAAGTGGGCGTAACGTACCAGCTGAGGGAACAACTGAACGGGTGTAATATCGATCCACCCCCGAATGACTTTGCCGTACTTGATTAGGTCGGGGATGATGCGCCGCGCAGTATCAACGGGAACGGCAAACCCTATACCGACAGAACCGCCACTTGGTGAGTAAATCATAGTATTAATGCCAATCATTTTACCTTGGGAATCTAACAAAGGGCCGCCCGAGTTACCTGGGTTAATCGCCGCGTCTGTTTGAATGAGCTTATGCAAAATAAAGCCCGTGTCTGAACGCAGGGGCCGCCCTAAGGCGCTGACAATTCCCTGTGTCATTGTACGGTTTAAAGCAAAAGGGTTACCGATTGCCAAGACCTTCTGCCCCACTTTTAAGTCGGAGCTTTCGCCTAAGGGAACAACCGTCAGCTCGTGACCTTTTGGGTCAAATTTTAACACAGCTAGGTCATTTTCTAAATCCTGGCCCACAATATGGCCAACGTACTGGGTCCCGTCGTACAGTGTGATATATACTTTCACCGCATTGGCCACCACGTGGTGGTTAGTTAGCACGTAGCCTCGTTTGTCGATGATGGACCCTGACCCGGTGCCCCCCGACTGAGGAACAGGTTCAAGAAACCAGTTGTAGCCTAAGACCTCGGTCGAAACGTTTACGACGCCTTCGTTGACCGCTTGATAAATGTTAATATTCTCTTGTTCATCGGTATCATACTTACGCGGCCCGGTATCGACGGGCATAAGCGACTCTGAGGTAATGCTCTGCTGAGGAGGAACAACCACGTGTGCTTTAGAACTGGTTAAAAAAAACACTGCGACGGTCGACAAGACAGCCGCCCCCACCGCAGCCCCAATGGCTGTACGGATCAGCTGGGAAGAACTGTATAATTTCATACGAATAGTATAGCCAAGTCCAAGAACCTGGGCCAGACCTTGGGGGCAATGGGTGCAAGAAAAGGGTTGACGTTCCTTAGCGAGGGGGGGCTATAATCCCCCTGTAGGCTTCGTTTAATCAAATCCTAACATTTCTCTTGCAAAGTTCTGATGAATCACCCGGAATATCGCAGTGTACCAGAAAACAGCGGAGGTGACCGAGGCGCCTTGGCTCTTCGTTGCTCTGGATACGAAAAAAATTTTTAGGAGACGTATCGTGAGAAAAGCGATTATCACCCTTCTCTCGCTGACAGCGGCCCTGGCAATTGCCGGTTGCAGTCACTCTCAGACTCAGCCCACCGTGACCAGCACCACACTCAAGGCCGCTCATGTCACTACTGCTGAGCTGACCCCTGCCGCTTCGACAACAGAACCTTCTGTACCCAAAGCTCTTCCCGGTCTGAAAGGCAAGAGCCTTCAAATGGACGGATCTTCGGCTCTGCAACCGTTCTTTCAGTCAGCCGCCAAGTACTTTGACAAGGGCATGGGAACCAACACCACAGCCGTTGCCAACGGTTCCGGCAACGGTCTGAAAGACGTCGAGGCCGGCAGTGTCCAAATCGGCATGTCAGACTTCTTTACTCAGCAAAGCTCGACTCCCGCTTCTTTCAAAGATTTAGTTGACCACCGTGTCGCCGTTGTAGCGTTCACCCTGGTTGTCTCGAAAGATCTGAAAGACAGCGTTTGGAACCTTACTTCTCAGCAAATTAAGGATATCTACACCGGCAAAATCACCAACTGGGCTCAGGTTGGCGGTCCCAACGAGACTATTACTGTTGTGAATCGTCCTTTAGCCTCGGGTACCCGCGCCACCTTCAAGATGTATGTTCTTGATGGTATGAACGAAAACGCTGGTATGACGCTTCAGCAGGACACGACTGGTGCTGTTGCCACCGCCATCAACAATGGTCAGGGCGCCATCGGCTACGTTGCGACTGGCTTCGTTCTTAGCCCCGAGTACTCAGATATCTACCCGATTTGTATCGACGGCTACGGTGCTACTGCAGCCAACATCAACGCTGGCAACTATAAGTTCTGGAGCTTCGAGCATGCTTACACCAAGGGAACTCCTGCGAAGGATGGCGCCGCTGCTGCTTTCTTGAACTACGTTGTTCAGCCCGATGTTCAGGCCTCTTTGCTCCCCAAACTGGGCTACCTCCAAGTGGACCAACTCACCCCCGCCGCTTTAGCGACACACCCCCTTCCCGCAGGGGCTAACTAAACCGGAGTTTCGGTTTTGAAGCTTTAAACACAAGAGGTGACTGCGCAAGTTGTCACCTCTTTATCTTGACCTACACTCATTTTCGAGGAGTTGCCATGATTACAAACCTAAGTAAAGGCCGCCCTACTATCAGAAAGGGTGCCACTGCGGAGTTTCTAGGGCACCTATGGTTTGCGCTCAGCGCTCTCGTCGTTGTTGTTCTGCTTGTTCTTGTCTACTATTTTGTTGGTTCACAGTCGTTTCAAACCTTTACCCAAAGCCATATTTCACCTGCAGATTTCTTCCTCTCGTCAAATTGGGACGCTCAAAATCACCTCGGTATCAGTTACTTTATTATAGGTTCCCTTAGCCTGGTGCTTCTAAGCCTGGTTTTTGCCGTCCCCATTTCACTAGCGGTAGCCGTCTTCATTTCAGAGATTGCCCCAAAATGGTTAAAATATCCGCTTTTGCGGGCCATTGAACTATTTTTGGGAATACCTTCCGTCATTTTTGGTTTATTCGGGCTTATAGTGATTGTTCCTCTCATTCGAAACTTTTTGAATTTGATAGCAGGTGGCATTTTTTACAACGGTTATGGTTTGGTTCCTGCTGCCGTAGTCGTTACGTTCATGATTCTGCCCACCGTGGCGACCATCGCCTACGACGCCATGCAAGCAGTTCCTCGAGAACTTCGTGAAGGCAGTTATGCCCTGGGAGCAACCAGACGCCAGACAATTTCTAAAGTCTTGATCCCTGCAGCTGGTCCCGGCATCATGACGGGAGTTATTTTAGGAATTGCCCGAGCCTTAGGTGAAACCGTCGCGGTAGCTTTTGTGATCGGCAACTCACAACACCTTCCTTTCGGCCTGAGCAATTACTTTCCCTACCTCTACATCGGGCCGACCAGTGCGCTTACAACGCAATTGCTCTTTAACTTTAAAGAAGCAACGGTGGGTTCACCCCTCTATAATGCCCTTTGGACAATTTCATTTGTACTTTTGGTAATTTCGGCTATTCTTGTCGCTGTCAGCCGGGCCTTCGCCGCCAAGAGGATTTATTAATGAACTCTAAGAAAGCCCCCAAGACCGCCAACCAGCGGCATCAAAGGGAACTGAAACGGGACCAGCACCACGCGGTTATTCACTGGTTGGTTACCGGCTTCGTCCTTCTTGTCCTTTTGTATATCATTGGTTACACTTTTGCGGCTGGTTTTAAAAACCTTAGTTTGAACTTTTTTATTAGCAGTGATTTTGACCGAGGTATCGCCCCTCAGTTATTCAATACTTTTTACATTTTGATCCTCTCGATGATACCCATGCTGTTGATTGGTATCTCGGCGGCGGTTTATATCGTCGAATACGCCAAACAGGGAACTATGCTTAAAATTCTCAGGTTTGCGACCGAAACCCTTTCGAGCGTTCCCTCGATCATCATTGGCTTGTTAGGCTTTCTTTTGTTTGTTACCAATTTTGGCCAAGGGCCTCGTTGGGAATTTTCCCGCTTGGCAGGGGCGCTTACACTGGCGATTTTGAACCTTCCCTGGATGATGCGTACCGCTGAAGATGCATTGCGGGCTGTACCCGCTTCGTTGCGTGAAGCCAGCTATGCCCTCGGTGCAACCAAACTTCAAACGATCTTCCGCACCGTCTTACCTGCGGCGATTCCTGGGTTGATGACAGGAGCGCTCATTGTTTCGGGTCGTGTCATCGGCGAAACAGCCGCATTGATTTATACCTCAGGAGTGGCCGGTTCCTCGAATGGTTGGTTCAACTTCAACCTGATTCACGTGCCTGGCGATACCCTTGCGGTTCATATTTATACTTTGTTCGCGGACAACCCCACGCCGGCGGCCCAACAAGGCCAAACGGCAACGGCGGTTGTTTTAATTGCATTGGTCCTAGGCGTTAATTTACTAGGACGATTCTTTGAACGCCGTCTCACGAAGCGTTTCTCAGGGGAGTAAGGAGTACTTCATGGCCACGGATACCGCTAAATTTTCGATTAAAGACTTGGATCTCTGGTATGGGGAGTCTCAGGCACTTAAAAAAATAACCTTTGACATTCAGCCGAATACCATTACTGCACTCATTGGCCCTTCGGGCTGTGGCAAATCGACATTTTTGCGTCAGTTGAACCGGATGAATGACCTGATCGACAGCGTCAAAGTTCAGGGGTCAGTTCTCTACGACGGTCTAGACATTTTAAACGATTGTGACGTGATCGAGCTCCGCCAAAAAGTCGGTATGGTGTTTCAAAAGCCAAACCCCTTTCCCATGAGCATTTACGATAACGTGGCCTATGGTCCCCGCTTGCATGGTTTAGCCACTGGCAAAAAACGGCACAGGGCCTTGGACGAGATTGTGGAAAGGAGCCTCGTGCACGCCGCGTTATTTGACGAGGTCAAAGATCGAATGCACAAATCGGCACTGGGATTGTCGGGCGGGCAACAACAAAGGCTTTGTATCGCACGCGTCTTGGCGGTCGAGCCCGATGTCCTTTTGATGGACGAGCCCACCAGTGCGCTCGACCCCATTTCGACGGCAAAAATCGAGTCGTTGCTCGATGACCTTAAAAAGCAGTACACCATTGTCATTGTAACCCACAATATGCAACAAGCTGGTCGTGTCTCGGACGCTACAGGCTTCTTTTTGACTGGTGAAATGGTCGAATTTGGCAAAACCGATGATATCTTTTTTAACCCCAAAGACAGCCGAACCGAAAGCTACATTTCGGGACGTTTCGGTTGATCTACCCAGCTAGCCGTTGAACCCCACCCCAAGGAGCCAAACATGAGAGAGCATTTTCAACAAGAATTAGAAGTAGTTAACCAAGACCTTGTACGCATGGTTGTTCTCGTCGAAGAGAATGCCAAAAAGGCCCAAAAGGCGTTGATCAAACAGGACTCGGCTTTGGCCAGACAGGTCATCGAAGCTGACGAAAAAGTCAACGCGATGGAGCTTGAAATCACCGACAAATGCACCCTCATTCTGGCCCGTGAACAACCTGTTGCTAGCGACCTGAGGCATATCGTTGCCTGTCTTAAGGTAGTTTCCGATATTGAGCGGATCGGTGATTACGTGGTTCACGCCGCCAAACGCGCCAAAGAGCTGTCTGACGAAAAATATATCAAGCCTCTGATTGATATCCCGAAGATGCTAGACCTTGGTTCTAAAATGTTGCGTGACGCCGTGGACGCCTTAATTCATTCAGACGAAGTGAAAGCTCGCGAAACCGCCAAGCTAGACTCAGAGATGGACCACCTGAACAAGCAAATTTACCGCGAACTTCTCGCACTAATGCTCGAAGATTCGGACAACATCAAACAAGCGACAAAACTGCTGTTCTTATCACGCTTTTTGGAACGCATGGGCGACCATGCAGTAACGATCTGCAGTTGGGCAATTTACAGCTCCATTGGGTCGCACGCTGAGTTGTAACAGAAGGCATCTGATGAGCTACGGGAAAGTTTTAGTCGTCGAGGATAACCCGGATATTTTAGAACTCGTCGCGTACAACCTAGAATCACAGGGATTTGAGGTTGTCCGCACCGCTACCGGCGAAAACGCCTTAGCCCAGATCAAAGCCAAAAAGATTGATCTGGTGGTTCTTGACTTGATGCTACCGGGAATCAATGGTCTGGATGTTTGCCGTAAAATTAAGCAATCCGAAGCAACACGTCATATTCCTGTCATCTTGTTAACGGCAAAATCCGAGGATGTCGACATCATCAGTGGTTTAGAGATCGGTGCCGACGACTACATTACCAAGCCGTTTTCTCCGAAAGTACTCATCGCCAGGGCACGAACGGTGTTGCGGCGGAATGCCGAAGCCGCTTCGGCGGCCTCTTCCGAAACAGTTTTACAGGTCCATGGAATAGCGATGGACACCGTTCGACATGAGGTTCTTGTCGATGGTCAGCCAGTGGAATTGTCTGCAACGGAATTTGCCATTTTGCGGCATTTATTGGCCAACCCTGGATGGGTGTTCTCACGTAATCAGATCATCGATGCCGTCAGGGGCGGGAACTACCCAGTCACCGAACGCTCAGTTGACGTACAAATTCTCGGTCTGCGCAAAAAGTTGGGCTCTCAGGGTCTGTATGTCGAAACTGTTCGAGGAGTCGGCTACCGACTCCGGGGCATGAATTGAAAAAACCCGGCTTTTTGCTTCAGTTCTTGCTGGGCCTAGCTGTGCTGGTGTTAGCCTCGCAAACGTTCATTCTTCTGATTTACAATCAAAAAATTCGAGGAGATTTTCGCTCAGAAACGGTGGCTAGATCCCGTGCGGCCTTAGGTATCTTAACTTCTTTGGCGCAAGATAACCTCCAGGCCGTTTTCGAAAACAAAACTGCAGCCTTGGCGTTTTCGACTCAATCTGGGTTAAACAACAAGCTACTGTTGTTTAACCCAGACGGTAGGCTGATAGCCGATTCAGAACCAGCCTTGCTGGGCCAAGGAATTTCGTTGAACAACGTTGAACGCTGGCAAATTTTACGTTCACCCTATAACTCATTGGTAAAGACCAACCGAGAAGGCGGGCATGAAACTCTCTACTATTTTACGGTGTTCCGCATCCACGGTAAGGTGCTGGGTTTCTTGGCCTTGGGGACGCCGTTTGATCGGGTAGACGCCGTACTCAAAAACCTCTTTGTGACATTTTTAAGCATAAGCCTGGCGCTACTCATCACGGTGTTTGGCTCAGCATTTTTTTATTCGCGTGCGTTTTCGCGCAATATTCAACGGCTGATTCGCAACTCAACTAGATTTGCCCAGGGGCTGGAATATGAAAAGGTCTTTGTTGAAAAGCCGTGGGAACTTCAGCTTTTGGCTAAAGCCATGAATTCGATGTTTGACCAACTACAAGACCGAATTGGAACCATACGTCGGCAAAAAAACCAACTGGAAGCGATTTTGGAAGGAATGGTCGAAGCAGTCGTAGTGCTTAACTCCCGGGGAAAAATTCTCACCTGGAATGCGGCAGCTAGTAGAATCTTTCCGGTTTACACCTCACCCTCGGGACAGAATTTTTTAGAAGTGACCCGCAACTCTGAATTGGATGCCGTTGTCCGTCAACTGCTCAACGGAGAAGCCAAAGAAGCTAAGGCCAACATCCACCTGCATGATCTTGAGACCACCCTAAGTGTGCAAGGCGCAGCGCTTCACAACAATGCCGATGAGCTATGGGGTTGTGTGCTGGTGATGAGCGATATCTCACAACTGGTACGTCTTGAGGTTGTTCGGCGCGATTTTGTGGCCAATGTCTCACACGAGTTAAAAACCCCCATTACCAACATTTTGGGGTATGTGGAAACCCTGGAAAGTGGGGCTTTAAATGAACCTAATAAAGCCAAGCACTTTTTAAAGATAATTTCACGTCATGCACAACGCCTCAATTTGATCATCGAAGACTTGTTGATTTTGTCCAAGATTGAAAACCAACAGTCCTTGGCTTCGAAATGGGAATCTGCTGTTTTGCAAGATGTTATGACGGGAGCGGCCAACGTCTGCCATAAAAAACTGACCAAGAAAAAAATCTTGCTGGCCTGGGCGGTACCCGAAGACGAAGTTCAAGGCTACTTCTACCCGCTGTTGTTAGAGCAAGCTCTGGTCAACCTTTTAGACAATGCGGTCAAGTTCTCGCCTGAGGGTTCGCAGATATTGTTAGGTCTAAGTAGTTCAGGAGGAGAAGCCACGCTCTTTGTCGAGGACCAAGGCCCTGGCATTCCCGAAAAAGAAAAAGAACGTATATTTGAGCGGTTTTACCGTACCGAACGGGGCCGTGAAAAAGAAGGAACCGGCCTAGGTCTGGCGATCGTCAAACATATCATTGTTTTGCACCGAGGTCGGGTTCAGGTCGAAAGCCCTCCCCCCCACCAAAAACAAGGTACGCGCTTTTCTTTGATCTTTCCCTGTCAGGCCCCCGTCACAGCAACCGATAGCTAAGAACATTTGAAGCTGAACTTCTGCTGGGCTTGTTCTTCTCAAAGAACGAGGTAGTTATGGAAGTCTACGGTTTTGTGCCCTTGGGTTACGAGGGCGAATTAGTACGTGTTGAGGTGGACCTTCGCCCAGGTATTCCTGGCATGGATATCGTTGGTCTCCCTACTGGCGCCGTTCGTGAAGCGAGGGAACGAATTCGCATTGCCTGGCGTCGCTCGGGTTTGAACTTTCCTCAACAAAGAATTTTGATCAACCTTTCGCCTGCCGACCTGCCTAAAAGTGGGTCAGGCTTCGATTTGCCAATGGCATTGGCCCTTTTGGCCGCCAGCGTATCCCTGCCAAGTACGGTTCCCGCCCTGTTAGCGGTGGGTGAACTAGCCTTAGATGGTCAATTGCGGGGCGTTCCTGGTATTCTTTCGGCATTGGCTAGGGCTCGAGAAAAAGGGCTTTTGGTGGCGGCGCTTCCCTCAGTCTGTCGTGCCGAAGCCGAGGCTGTTGAGGGGTTTCGAATCGTCTCAGCCCCGCATTTTGCCCCCTTAGTCGAAGAACTAAAGCAACAACAGGGCTCAACCACACAAGGAGTCACCGCCTTACCAGGGTATTCGCCCCTGCCCGGTGTCTGGCCCGGGTGGACACCCAGAC
>JABEVK010000032.1 GCA_013044245.1 Spirochaetales bacterium
AGCCAAGCCAAAGCCAACGCTTCGGGTGCTACCCCGTGGTCGGCGGCTAACCGGGTGACAAGTTCGGCCGTGGCCCGGTGGCGCGGGTCGGCGGCCTGGGTGTTGGTGACGACTCCGCGGGCTAGGGGGCTCCAAGCCTGAAGCGAAACCCCCTTAAGACTGCAGTATTCAACCAAGCCTTCCCAGCCATTGGGGTACCTTGCGGGGAACTGATTGAACGAGATTCCTGCTTCGGCAAACCCGTGGTGGAGTAAACTCATTTCGACTTGGTTAACGACCAGCGGCTGGCTTAAGAAGCTTTGGAGGTAGGCCACCTGATCGCGGTTTTGATTGCTGACACCAAAGTAACGAACTTTCCCTGACGAACGGAGGGTTTCGAACGCTTGGGCGATTTCTTCACCTTCGGCAAGGGCATCGGGACGGTGTAACAACAGAATGTCGAGGTGATCGGTATTCAGGCGCCTGAGGCTGGCCTCGGTACTGCGCAGAATGTGCTCTTTGCTGAAGTCAAAGCGCTGAGGGGTACCAGGGGGGTCATCCTTCCAGCGGATTCCGCATTTTGATTGCAGAACCATCCGATCCCTCAGCGAAGGGGTTTCGCGCAAGATGCGGCCAAAGACCGCTTCGGCACGGGTGACAGCGTAGATATCGGCGTGGTCGAAAAAGTTGATGCCCAGGTCAAGGGCTGTGCGAATAAAGTTCCGTGCTTGGTCTTCGTCGCGGGTTGATAGTTCAGTGTTTGGTTGCCAGCCGCCTCCTAAGCCCATGGCTCCAGCGCATAGGCGCGAAATGGTAAGGTCGGTATTTTTCAGTGGAATCATTTTCATCAGGAGAGCTCCTTTTTCACTTTGGCTCGATTTTGGGCCTTCAGTAAAGCGGTTTTGATGGTGTCATTAACCACAAAGGTAAAGAATGCTGACATCAGAACAACGGTACCGGTGGCCAAGGGAGCTATGGCGGGGAGCCCAGGGATTCCCACTGTGAGCAAAACCGCTACAACGGCCATATCGGCTAGCGTAATCCAGAACAACTGAGGACTGGGGCTGGATTCCCAAAAGTGGCCGCGTTCGCGAACCATAAATACTGTGAGCAGTCCAAAATAGAACAGAATGGCAAAGGAATACGAGTTAAGGGTCGAAGCCTGACCTGCAGTACCCCCTGACAGGTGGAAAAAGCTCATTCCCAGCCACAATATCCCCAAGGATTCTAGAACAACCAGGCCGCCGATGACCGCCGAGGTACGAACCAGCGCACTGATGTCCCACGTGTCCGGCTGGGGGGACCACCTAGCCCTGTCGGTCGAGATGGACAGCGTGACAAAGTCGATCATAAAAAGGAGCAACACCACATCAAAGGCTGAAACTACGAACTGGTGCGTCAGTAAAAAGGCCGCTACGACAAAGACCACAATCTGAAAGGTTTTTACTACTTTATTGAAGATCCACGTCAGAATGCGCTGGTAGATCATGCGCCCTACCTTGACCAAGTCGACAATGTTGGCCAGCCCATCGCCGGTGAGGACCGCGCTGGCGGCGCCCTTGGCCACATCGGTCGCGCTAGCGACAGCAATTCCCACTTCCGCCTGCTTGAGCGATGGGGCGTCATTCAACCCATCGCCCGTCATACCGACAATGTGACCTTTCTTTTGAAGCGATTCCACAATATTAAATTTATCTTGAGGATAAATTTCGGCAAAGCCATCACTGGCATCGGCCACTCGTCCGGCTTCTAGGGGGTCTTTTTCATGAGCTTCTTCAAACACCGCCGAGGTGGTGATGGCATCCGAAAGTCCTACCTGGCGGGCGGTTTCGCGCGCTATGGGAAGGGCGTCGCCGGTAAGCATTTTTACTTTGATGCCCAGGTTTCGCAATTCTGAAATGAGTTGTCCCGCGTCGGGACGAGGGGGGTCGTACAAGGCCACCAGGCCCGCCAAATTGAGCTTGCCGTTTTGTTTAACCGCCACCGCCAGGGTTCGGTAACCCTTATCGGCGTACTCGTGAGCTTGTTCAGTTAACGCGGCAAGGTTTGAACCCGTCAGTTCGGCCAGCACATTCACGGCCCCTTTATAGACCGTCAAACTTTCGCCACTGTTTTGAACCTCCGCTTCGGTACGTCGTGTCTTGGGGTCAAAGGGGATAAACCGTTTTTGTGTCCAGGTTTCTGGCTTAAGACCCTTGGCTTGGGCGGAGTGTAAAAAGGCTAAGTCAATCGGGTCATGGTTTGCTTCTTGCGAGGCCAATGCCCCCCAAAGGAGTACCTGTGCTTCGGTAAAGCCCTCTTGGGGGATCACTCCGGCTACCGTGAGTTCATTTTTGGTGATCGTTCCAGTTTTGTCGGTACACAACGTGTCCATGGTTGCCGCATCTTCGGCCGCCGAGAGCCTGGTTACCAGAACCCCGCGTTTGACCAGCTCTAAAGAACCGACGGCCATGCTGATCGTGAACATGGCCGGAAGTGCGACGGGGATGGACGAGGCCATGAGAACAAGCGCCAGCGAGAGCACATTCAGGAGGTTGATTCCTAGCACAAGGGCGGCAATAAAGGCCACTGCTAAGGTGGCACCCACGATAATCAATAACCAATTGACAACCTGAGAAATGACTTCTTCCATGTGAAGTTTGGGCTTGGCGGTTTGTACCAGCTCGGTCGTTTTGCCAAAAAAGGTCTTCGCGCCTGTCAGTTCCACCTGGGTGGTAGCCTCGCCAGATTTGACGATGGACCCGGAATACAAAAGGTCACCGGGGGCTTTGGGAACCGTAAGGGATTCGCCGGTGAGTGCGGCTTGGTCGGCTTCAAGGTTACCTTCGGCCAGTTTGACATCCGCAGGAACAAAATCGCCTGCTCGAACACGAACGACATCGCCGCGGACAAGCTCGCGAGCTGGCACCAGTTGCCACTTGCCATCCCGGAGAACTCGGGCGTTGATGCGCAGCTTTTGCTTGAGAGTCTCGACCGCTTTCGAAGCCCTAACCTCTTGCACAAAACCAAGAATGGCGTTGAGCACGAGGAGCGCCAGGATGATATACAGGTCAAGAGTCTTTCCGAGAATAGCCGACAGGATGACGACAGCTTCGAGCATCCAGGCGGTTAAGCCCCAGAATTTCTTTAAAAAGACCAAGACAAGATTCTTTTTCGGTTCGGGAACCTCGTTGTAGCCTTCAGTCTCGGCCCTCCGGTGGGCCTCTTCCTGGGTTAGGCCAACGAGGGTATTCACATCAGTGGTTTTGGCGTCTGGCATAAAAATCCTAACTAAATTGAGAGATTCATTATAAAAGACCAAAATCGGGGACTTATTCAAGGCTGAGCTGATGAGTACCAGCGAACTACCCCGACCTTGTTGCGTCGAGCGTTGTAAATCATGCCACCGTTCCAATATTCTAGCGCGGCGATCAAGCTGTTACCCCCGTCGCTTTCGTCGCTCAAAGGGCCCCGGTAGCTGGCCAAGTTGAGAAAAGTATCAAAATCTCCTTGGTACAGGGCGGTTTGGCGCCGTCGAAAAAAGTCATTCCATTCTTCGAGGTTTTGAAAGCCCTCGCCTTCGTCTTCAACGATAAAGCGGACCCTTTTGCGCAGATCGTACCAAACCCTCAAGATCTTTCGCGGGTCTGACTTATTCCCGTGCTTTATGCCATTTTTGATCAATTCTGAAAGCTGTTGCTCAAGGAGGTTGCCTTCGAGAAATCCAGGGGGGCACTCTGACAGGATCTCGGTAGCGTACACCCTGACCTTATTCAAGTCACTGGGAAACTCGGCGTACTTCATTCCTTGGGCGTCAAACAGTTCGTTGCGGTCGTCGACGATCAATTTGCGGACGATGAGGTAATTTGCCATCTCAGGACCAAGCCTTCGCTTCGTCTAAGCTCGCAAAAACTTTTACTAAAGAAATGATGTTGCTCATCTCGAGCACCTTTTTAGGGGTTCCCGCTAGGCCGACGATTCTGACCTCACCTTTAAGCGAGCGAGCTTTTTGAACCAAACGAATGACGGCGCCTACGCCCGAGGAGTCTAAGTAACGAACTTGACTAAAGTTGAGGATCAGCTGAGGCCGACCGGCTTCCATTTGCCGTGTAACCTGATTGCAAAATTCGACGGACGCGTAAAGGTCAAGGTCGCCTTGGAGCGTGGCAACAAGCTGGTCCTTTGCGGGTCCGTTTTCTAGGTGTAGTTTCATACAGCCCTCCTGGGCCGCATTATCCCAACCCCTGTAAGTCCTTGATGAAAAAAGTATGAGCTTTTTATGAAAATGAAGCCGGTCAAGTGACCGGCCTCGGATTTAGAAGCTGTAGCGAAGGTCAAGACCGAAGGTATTACTGAATGAATCATTGGTACCATTAAAGGTGGTCTTATCGGCGCCGACGCTGGTCGAGAACAGGTAATAAGCAGCAATGTACGTGTCAGAAGCGAGGTTAAAGAAGACGCGGGGCTTGATATCCAGCTGGGCCTGGTTATTTTCGGTCATCGAACTCAAGCTGGCCGAGGAGGGCAAGTAAGCGGTAGTTCCGTTGATAGACGCTTGCTGGACTCCCGCAAAGTAGGTGGCGCCTAGCTCGAGGGTTGTTACCTTGTCTACCGCATAATCGATGAACGGGTTGATGTGCCAGCCCATAGTCGCCTTGTTGTTGGCAGCATCCTTAGCGCTAGTGTCACCGGCCAGGTATTCGTACAGCGTAACGCCAAGGGTAACCGACCCAACGTTGTAGGTAAGTTTTTGGGTAAAGAACGAATATCCGAAGGTTGAGTAATTGTTCAAATTGACGGCGCAGTACTCGGCGGCGGCAAAGAGGGAACCGTTGGTGTACGACAAGCTGGCTGTGACGTTATCTAAGCCGGTTATACCCGAGTTAGTACCCAGTGTTCCGTAGGCGTTAGGGGTGGTGGTGCCATACGTCCAACCAGCGTTAAACGAAAATGAGCCGCTGGCATAAGCAAGGCCCACAAACCACGGATTATCCCAGTAGCTGGCACTGCTCGACGTCTGATACGACGGAGCAGACATAAACCCGGCCACCGTCCAACCGGAGGCTGGGAACCACGAAAGTTCTACACCCGGAGCTGAATCAAGCATATAGAACCCGTAATCACCTAACGTGGCAAAGCTAGAATCTGAAACAATGCCGCCTTTAAGCATCAAGGCCTTTTGGCTACCCAGGTACGACCAGGCATAGGCGTTGTACACCACGGGAGGGTTGTAAGCGCTCGTTGCCGGGAAAGTGGCGATGTTTTCATCGGTACGGAGCTTAAAGGTTACCCCGTTGTTGCCACTCGTGTAGTTCCCTATAAGGTCGAACCTCCCCCCTGGCGAGGCGGTGTTGTCATTAAATAGGTCGCCGTACAACCCCGAGCCAAAATAGCTATTCGACTTGATCATGCGGGCTCCCGTTTCGAGATAGCCGCTGACCTGAAAAGAGGGAGCGGGGGTGTCCGCAAACCCATAAGCGGTAAGTGAAAATAAAGCGGTGATGAGAAGTCCTGATTTTCTCATTTTGTGCTCCTTTTTGCGAGTTTCGCGTTTTGATAAAAGCCTCAAACCTTTCAACGAAAGATTTTCTCTCACACTGTCTGTACCTAATGTGCATGACGCCGAAGAAATAATCAAGCGTAAAAACAACCAAAATGTAAAATATATTGTATAAAGTTCTGAAAAGTTGCTTCAATGTTATTGTATACATATATGTATGTTTATGTTTTAGAAGATTCTTGAGGGTGAAATGATCGACAAAGGCTGGGAATGAAGGCTCAAGGGGATCGTCAGGGATGAAAAGAAGGCGCACGGGCAAAAATTTCCACGCAGGGAATTTTTTTGCCGTTTCGCAGAATTTGAAAGTTTGAAAACTTCTTAAAGCCGCTTAGCTTTCAGAAAGGAGAGTTTCTAGCGGTATTACCGCGCTGGCTGAGAAATTCGTCCCAGCCTTTTTTTCGCAGCCGGCAGGCGGGGCATTCGCCACAGCCACGACCAAAGTCGTTCTGAGTTAAAACCCCTTGATAGCAGGTAATTGTGTCGGTCAGAATGACCTCGAGACAGCCCAGCTCCTCGGCCAGAGCAAACTCTTGGGCCTTGGTCAGCCACATTAAAGGTGTATGGATGATCACCCCCAATTCAGAAAAGTCAGTGGCCAAGTTTAATGTTGTTTGAGCCGATTTCACGAAAACCTCACGGCAGTCAGCATAGCCCGAGTAATCGGTTTGACAGACCCCGGTGACGAGGTGCCGCAGTCTCAGCGTGGCGGCCCATTGAGCTGCTGCCGTAAAGAACAGCAGGTTCCGGTAAGGGACAAAGCTCGCGGGAACTTCAGCGGATAAGGCGTGGGGATCATTTAAGTCCCCTTGTCCCTGGAACAACGCCGATTCCGTCAGGGTGGTCATGAAACTCAAGTCTACCACCTTGAGGTCGACGTTAAGACGGCCACAAATTCGTTGGGCAGAGGCGACTTCCGTGGCATGCTTTTGTCCGTACGTAAAAGAAATGGCATGGACTCGAGCAAAATTCTGAGCGGCCCAGTACAAGCAGGTGGTCGAGTCCTGACCCCCGCTGGCCAGAACCAAAGCCTCTTCTTGGTTCAAAAGTGCATCCCCAATTCGGCATGCCACTCAAAGGTGTGTGGTTCGTAGGGTGAACCGCCTGCTAACCAGTGATCGTTGTAGACGGCGATTTCGCCATACTTAAGAACAGCCAAAAAGATGCCGAAACCGCCCGTCAGGGCGCTTCCCCCGGTAAGTCCGGCCACGCCATTCCACCAGCCAGCATCCGAGTAGGCGATAAGACCGGGAACAAAATCTAAGTTTTTATCAAGATAAGGGATGGTGAAAGGTTGGGTTATTTCAAAACCTGGCAGATTGAAGCGGACTTCGGCATTAAAAATCGCCTTTTCAGTTCCGTCAAAGCGGCCGATGTCGACGCCTCGGATGGCACCTCCTGCACCTTCGACCCAGCCGCCTACGCCGTCTAGTAACCTGCCGCCGATCAGTTGGAGTTCTTCGGCGGGAATGCTTGAGCCCCACAGGTGATCGTAGGCAAGGGCCCAACCACCCAGCACGCTAAAGGTATTCAATTTTTGGATGGGGTTGCTGTCGTAGAGGGGCATAAACCCTTCGGCTATTGCTGTTACTCGTTGAAAATTGACGGCGACCGATTGCAGATTTTGTGGAGCCCATTCCCCTGATCCTTCGAGGGCTACGCCTTCTTTTAAATTATGAAGGTTGGTTTTGGTCAGTAGGTTCAGCCCAACACCGCCCAAAAAGGAGTTTTGAAGGTAGCCGTTCTTATCGGGTATCGAGGCCGCTGTCCAATAAGAGCCTGAGGAGAGGGGGTGAAAGATAATCCCTTTGTAGTAGCCAAAGAGTTCCACAAGGTTGGGGTCCTTCCACGGTTGAGACCAACCTAAAGCGGTAGAGTGAGGGGCAAGGCCCTGCGTCATGCCCAGAAACCACAGACCATTGAGTTCGTGAACACCGGCATCGGCGGTAACGGCGTTTGTCAGCTCGTTTCCCTGCGGGTCGTGAAAGTAGTTCCAGTTTTTGTACAAGCCTTCTACACCCAGCCAAAAACGTGTTTCGGTTCCCTTAATCAACTCAACCGGACTCCAGCCCAAATCTAGCTCGGCTCCCCAAGAATGCAGGCGGGGTATGGCCACCAACGAGGGATCGGCAAACGCTGAACTCGCCGTTAAAATCACACTGGCCAAAAAAACGCTGAACTTTTTCATGGACTGCTAACCACTCCGTAGGGCCGTGAGCATACCATTTTAGCGGTGCTGAGTCTAGAAACATGATCTATCGCAAAACCTGCTTCTGGTAGTCCTGGTAAACTTCAATTTAAGGGGGGGGGGATGGGCCTTAATCGTTTCGGGATACTTAAAACGTCATTACTCGATTATCCAGGACGCTTGGCAGCGGTCTTGTTTACGTACGGTTGCGATTTAAGGTGTCCATGGTGTCATAATCCGGGTTTGGTGAGGGGAGGTACTCCCCAAGATTTTTGGCCAAGGTCACAAGTCCTTGAATTCCTGCAAAGACGAAAAAACCTTTTAGGAGGCGTTGTGGTCACAGGAGGCGAGCCCTTTTATCACCAAGACCTGGAGCTTTTTCTCGAAGAAGTTCATAGCATGGGTTATGCCTTGAAGCTTGATACGAATGGCACTTACCCGAGGCGCTTGGCAAGCCTGCCTTCTGGCCTGGTGGATCTCGTGGCTATGGACCTTAAATGTGCCCCCAGCCGCTATCATCTTCAAGGAGTTCCTGGTATGGCGCCAAAGATTGTTGAGGCGGTGAGTCACATCCAAGAAAGGTTTCCTCAGCATCTTTTTCGGACGACCTGGGTTCCTGGTCTGAATACTGTTGACGAAATTCACGAGATGGCCCAAGTCCTCGGCCCAGGCGAAAACTTATGGCTCACGGGTTTCCGTCCAGGAAAAACCCTGGATCCCCGTTGGACGACTGCACGGAGTCCTACGGTGGATGAGTTGGATAACGTACGACTCCGTTTTGAACAGGAAGGAATTCACGTGGATATGCAGTAACAAAGCCTGTGGTTCTTAGGCTTTTGCTTTTCTCGTTAGCAGTAAAAGGAACAATACAGACAGTACCGCTGCCAGAGCGTACACCAAAAAACTGAAGTTGTAGCCTGGATCAGCTACTTGTGGGTTCTTAATAAAAAACCCCTGTAAGATAGGGAAAAGGAACCCCCCAAGAGCACCTAAACCGCCCACCCAGCCCGAGGCACCCCCCATGGCACTTGGAATCACTGAGGGAAGGATCTTAAAGGTTGCGGCATTATTAACGCCCATCCCGACGGCAATCAAGCACACGCCGGTGAAAACAACAGAAAAATCTCTGCCGCCGAAAATCATCAAAAGAGCGCCTAAAAACAAAATCGCCAGAGACCCGAAGGCGGTCTTCACTCCCCCCAGCCGATCGCTGAGGATTCCTCCTACCACACGCATCAAGCTGGCCCCGATACTAAAGATTGCTGTGAGACCCACCGCTTCGGGAAACAATTTTAGACCAAACATGGTTTGCCAATAGTTGGGAAACCATGCGGTCAGGGCGAGGAAACCGCCGAAGGTGGTGTGGTAGATGACCACTAGTACCCAAGTTTGCCAATATCGAGCTGTAGTTTTCAACGATTGAAGGGCTGTGCTCGAGGGAAAGAGTTCTTGGCCGGCTTGGCGTGCTAGGGCCTTTGCGTCTTCTGCAGAGACTCCTTGCTTGATAAGCTGGAAATACGGTGAGTTTTTGCCAAAAATGGCATATAGGCCGATTCCCACTGCTAGATACACCAACCAGAGCCAATAGGTATTTTGAGCACCGTACAAACCTAGCGCGATAGGAATCCATAACGAAGCAATCCCTGGTGATAAATTTCCGACTCCACCGTAAATGCCGTTTGCGGTGCCTTGCTTTGCCTTACTAAACCAATAGGAAACTTGCCCCATCGAAACCGAGAAGGTGGCCACCCCAAAGCCTGCAATGGCGCCAAATAATGCCAACGTCCAGAATGTTGGGTGGCTGATGGTGAGAGCTAAGCCCGTAATCCCACAGAAAGCTCCTCCTAAAAGGATCAAATTGGGCAGTTTACCCCCGGTGGATTCGACCCAAGCCCCAAAAGGAATGCGGAGCAGAGCTCCCGATAAAGCCGGAATGCCCATAAGAAAGCCCAGACTGACGGCGTTAAGGTGTAACTGTTGGGCAAGGCTCTTGGCGGTGGGCCCGAAAAGTGCGACCGAAGCTAACCCAATAAAAAAGGCAGTAGTAGCCCCAAAAAGGCCCTGAGTGGGTGAGCCTGAAATTTTATTCGGTGCTTTTGACATTAATCGGACCTCTCTTCCCTTGGAGGATAAGAGGAAATTTCCTGGGAAAGTTTGATCTAGATCACAGAAGATTCAGATTTTTTAATCTAAACTTTCAGAGAGATGAAACTTTTTGCGAAGAAAATCTTCATCAATAACTTCGACCCAGCCGCGACCCGAGTGAGTCACACCCTCGGCTTCCCAGGCACTCAAAAGCCGACTGACAGTTTCGAGGGTAATTCCCATCATCGACGCCAAATCTTTTTTGGTCAGTTTAAAGGGAATCAGGCCCGAGTACTCAGCTTGCCTTTTACTCTTGCCGAGCAGAAACAGCAGCAGAAAGGCCAGCTTCTGCTCGGCGCTCAACGAAAGAAGTCGCACCAGCCGTTGATTGGCCGAGGTCAAGCGTCTTGTTGCTTCAAAAAAAAGCGATTCCATCAATTTAGCGTCGGTTTCCAAAACCTGCAGAAGTTTGACTCGGTCCATGGTAAGCAAGCAGGATGTCGTCATCGTGGAGATTTGATCGGGGTAGCAGTAGATGTGTGGGCCCGAACAGCCGGGGTTTCCGTAAAGGAACCAGTCGCCTTCCGTCAAAACGTCAAAAATCACAAATTGATCGTCGTTGACCCACTGGTAGACTTTGATTGCGCCACGAGCTACCACCCCGAACAGCCCTTCGGGGTATCGCAGGGAAGAAATATCCCTTCCTTCTGTCAAACCCTCCGACCGAAAGCAACGGATCAGCGCATCCATACTGCGGGGCAGTGCCTGCCGGACAAAGGGCAAATTGATAATCTTCGATTTGCGAATTTCGGGGGAACAATGGCAAACAGTAGGATTCAGGATTTCATGCGGTGTAGGCCTATCCATAACTCATGGTGTCACATTTCTCACTATCTTGCTAGGGTGTTGTGTCATGGTTGACTTGTTAGGACGCCCGATCAGAGACCTGAGGGTGTCGGTAACCGACAGTTGCAACTTTCGTTGTACCTATTGCTTACCTTCTGAAGCTTTTCCTCGCGACTACGCGTTTCTTAAACCGGACCAGCTTTTGCGTTTTTCAGACATCGAATTGGTGGTGGCTGCTTTGCTCCCCTTAGGCTTGCAAAAGGTTAAAATCACCGGGGGGGAACCGTTACTACGTCCCCTGTTAGTGGAACTGATTGCTCTTTTGAAAGGACGATGGCCCGGCTTGGAGGTCGCCCTAATTACCAACGGGCATCACCTTGCCCCGCTGGTGAAGCGTATACGAAAAGCTGGCCTCGATAGTGTGACGGTTTCTCTCGATGCCCTCGATCCTACGGTTTTTGGACGGATGACGGGTAACGCACACCGTCTTGATACCGTGTTAGCGGGCATTGAAGAAGCCCATCGAGAGTTTGAGCAGGTTAAGATCAATACAGTCCTCATTCGAGGAGAAAACGACGACCAAGTGGAAGCTTTGGCGAAGTATTTCCAACGCCCAGGGTTTGCTCTCCGTTTTATTGAATATATGGATGTTGGCTCGTTGAATCGGTGGCGTCGGGATCAGGTTGTTACCGGAGCAGAGGTTCTTGAACGCTTACAAAAATTGAAAAACCTCTTTCCCCTTCCCAAGCGACATCCTGGTGAAACCAGCGAGCGCTGGGTCTGGTCCGAGGCCGAAGGAGAGGTGGGGTTTATTAACTCTGTTAGCCGGCCCTTTTGCGCCGAGTGTGTTCGGGTAAGACTGAGCGCCGACGGCAAATTGTATACCTGCTTGTTTTCAAACCGCTCCACCGACCTTAAACCTGTTTTACTCACTGGGAACCTCGCCGAAGTAACTCAGACTATTACCGCTGTCTGGAAAAAAAGAGACGATCGGTATTCTGAACAGCGACAAAGTCTGGCGGGAACAACCCGACAAGAAATGTTTACCTTGGGAGGATGATGTGTTAACCCATCTCGATGATTTGCATCAGCCGACGATGGTTGATGTGGGAACCAAAGGTGTGACCCGGCGTGAGGCAACGGCAAGAGCTGTTGTGGTGTTTCCTCCCGAGGCTTGGGCCCAATTGCACGCTGAGACGGGGAAGGACTGGATCGGCCCTAAAGGCCCCATTACGGCTACAGCGGTGGTTGCTGGAATTCAGGCCGTCAAGCGCACTAGTGATTTGATTCCCCTGTGTCATCCTTTGCCAATCGAGGGCGTTTCGATCACTGTCTCTGCGGTATCCGAGGCCACCCTTGAAGTTCTTTGTACGGTTAGGACCACACACAAGACGGGAGTAGAAATGGAAGCTCTGACAGGAGCCTCTGTCGCCGCGCTGACGCTGTACGATATGACCAAGGCGCTTTCGCATGCCATTGAGATTCGTTCGGTGACCTTGGTAACTAAAACTGGGGGAAAATCTGATAGTGGGAGTTTGCATGGCCCAGCATAAAGACGCTTTCCGTTGGACCTTTCACCCGTTTGAAATGTCGCTGGTTGGGTACCGCAATACCGGCAAAACAACCTTGGCAGAAAAGCTTGTTAAGAGCTTTTCACTGAAGTTGGGGTATGTCAAACGAGATTCCCATCATTTCGACATGGATCACCCGGGTAAAGATACTGCCGTTCTTACCCAGGCGGGAGCCTCACCTGTTTTGATCAGCGACTCTGAGCATCAAGCTCTGTTAACCCAGACACCAGCGACGTCCCCTTTGACAAGCGTTGCGATGCTAGAAGCCGATGCTGTGATCGTGGAAGGTCATAAAACTAGTTCCCTGCCCAAGATTGTCATGCTAGACCCTGACCGAGCCATTTTCGACGACCCTGCCCTCGTTCTGCCTCCGTTAGCAGTGGTGGGACCGTCCCCGTCAACACCGAATTTACCATGGCCTGTCCCCTATTTTTTTCGCGAAGATGTTGTTGGTATCGGAAACTTTATTCGGAATTTCTGGACCCAAAAAGTCAAAATGATTCCGGTACTGGGGTTAGTTCTCACAGGTGGGCAGAGTTCCCGGATGGGTCAGGATAAAGCAAACCTCGATTATGGCCGAGGGGCGCAAGTACAGCGTACCTACGATCTTTTATCCACCGTCTGCCAAGAGGTGTATGTGTCTTGCCGTTCTGATCAGCGCGATTTGGGAGCAAGGTCTGGGCTCCCCCAAATCTTTGATCAATTTACGGGACTAGGACCTCTCTCAGGCATCCTTTCAGCATTTTCACAGCACCCTGAAGCGGCCTGGTTGGTGATCGCCTGTGATTTGCCGAATCTCGAGCAATCCCAGCTGGTCAAACTTCTCGAAGGCCGTAATCCTTACCGCTTTGCCACGGCATTTGCGGGTGATGATGGTTGGCCAGAGCCCCTGTGTGCTTTGTATGAACCGAAAGCGTTGCCCAGGCTGTTTCAGTTTTTGGCTGCGGGGTTTGATTGTCCTCGCAAGATGTTAATCAATTCCCCGATCCAACTTTTGCCGGGAGACTTACGCCAGTTACGCAATGTGAATTCGTCCTACGAACGCGAGGAGGTGCTCCGTGACTACCGTGGCTGAGGTCGATTATCTTTTGATGTCGTTGATTCCCCCCGCCAGGGTGGAATGTGTCCCTTTAGTAGATTCCGCTCGGCGCTGTTTAGCACAAGCTGTGGTGGCAGATCGAGATGGCCCGCCGTACGCCAGGGTCGCGATGGACGGGTGGGCGGTGCGTGGTGAGGTTGGCCCTTGGACTAAAGTTGGTCGTCAACCGGCGGGGGCCGCTCCGTTAACTCTGACGGCACCAGATCACTGCATTGAAGTGGCGACGGGAGCGGTCTTACCCGAGGGTGCCGACCGTGTCTTGCCTTACGAAGATGCTCAGACAGAGGACTCGGTTGTCCGCGCTGCTGCTCAAGTCAAACTGCCTCCAGGGCGTCACGTGCATGCACAAGGTCATGACTACCGTCGGGGGCAGGTTCTGATCAACGAGGGGGTTGTCTTGAAAGCTCCCCATTTTCACACGCTAGCAACGGTTGGCTTGGACAAAGTTCCTGTTCGCCACCGGTTGAGCTGGGCGTTAGCCGCAACAGGTGATGAGCTGGTTGAGGTTTCGCAAACCCCTCTCCCGTGGCAAATTCGACGCAGCAATGCAGCTGCCATTGCTGCCGAAGCGCAACAGTGGGGCCTAGGCCCCAAACAAGAAGTCATTCTCGCTGACGAAATAACGACGATGACGGCACGACTGGCCGCTCTGATTGCTGACGTGGAGGTGCTCGTGTTGACCGGAGGCGTTTCGGCGGGAATGTATGATCTTGTACCCCGTGTGATGGAATCGCTGGGGGCTAAAACGATCATTCGTCGTGTCGCTCAAAGGCCTGGAAAACCTCTATGGGTAGGAACCTGGGACAAAGGTCAGGGGCCTACCATCGCCTTTGGTCTTCCGGGAAACCCGGTATCGAGCTTGTTTGCCTTTCGCCGTTATGTCCTTCCGTGGCTATTGGCCGCAGAGGGGCAGACTTTAGAAGTTCCGCGCGTTTTTGTTGACGGACTTGAACCAATCAAATCAGACCAAACCCTCTTTTTGCCCTGGTCGCGGCGTCGAGGTGTCTTGGACTGGCGGGGATCAGGAGATTTTTTGGCACTGGGAGAATCGGATGGGTTTTTAGAAATCTGCTCAGAGGAACGCAGTTGGTCCGAACCGAAGGTGTATTTATGGGGAGGTGCTTCATGACGGTAACGATTCGGTATTTTGCCCGGCTTCGCGATGAAGCGGGCAGGAACTCTGAAGTTGTCGAAACAAGTTGCTCGACGGTGGGGGACCTTTGGAACAATCGTGTCAGCGGTTTGGGCTTGCTGATGGCGCAGAGCTTAGTTAAGCCCGCTTGTAACGATGAGTTTTGTTCTTGGGATACTCTACTAACACCGGGTGCTGTTATTGCCTTCCTCCCTCCCGTGGCTGGGGGTTGAAATGAGCTCGACCTTTTTTTTATCGGATGAAGCGTTGGAATATCTGCCTGAATGGTCGGTTCCTGAAAGCTGTGGGGCAGTGGTGAGTTTTTGGGGCAAAGTGCGAAATCAAAACGAAGGAAGACGTGTCCAAAAGTTAGAGTATTCGGCTTACGACGTACTGGCCGAGAAAGAAGGCCTTCGCATCGTGAATGAGGCCTTGGAGCGGTTTCCTATCGATGTGGTACGTGCGGTTCACCGGCTAGGTTTACTGGCAATCGGCGAGGCCGCCGTGGTTGTTGAAGTGGCGTCTGCACACCGAGGCGAGGCGTTTGAAGCCTGCTGTTGGGTGATCGACGAGGTTAAACGGCGTGTCCCGATTTGGAAACGGGAAGTCTACGAACAAGGAGGGGCCGAATGGGTGATGTGTCACCACAGTCCTACTTTGACCGACAAATGAGAGTTTCCGGCTGGGGGGCCGTGGGACAAAAACGACTCACACATGCCCGAGTTCTCGTGGTCGGCCTGGGGGGGCTTGGCTGTCCGGTGGCCTCTGCCTTGGCACGGGCCGGAGTAGGGGGGCTGATCCTTGCCGACGCAGATCGGGTGGAAGCTTCTAATTTACCCCGTCAAACGTTATTTACTCTCGCTGAATGTGGTGAGCTTAAGGTCGAGGCGGCTCGTCGTGCATTAGTCCAGGCTAATCCTTGGATCAATATCGAAACGACGGGCCGAGTAGACAGCTTTCAAGTGAGGCAACTAATCGAGAAGGCGGATTTGGTGATTGAAGGAAGCGACAACCTTGAAACCAAGTTTCTGGTTCATGATGCCTGCCGCGCTGGTGGCAAGCCCTTAGTGCTTGGTGCGCTTTATCAATGGGAATGCCTAACCACAACCTTTAGATTTGACCGTTCTCCGTCGCCTTGCTGGCGTTGCCTCTACCCCGAACAACCTCCTGACGGCTGTGTGGGAGTTTGTTCCGAAGTGGGTGTCGCTGGTGCCCTTGCCGGTGTTGCCGGAAATCTTATGGCCTTAGTTGCCACGCGGCTTCTTCTAGGCCATGAAACGGTAGAAGGAACCATAGTCTTTGATGCTACCGATGGAACAACGCGGACACTGAAGTGGCACCAACGCCCTGATTGTAGCTGTGCTCAGGCGTTAGGGGATTGGTCATGGCTTGAAACTTATCAGAACAGCCGGGCACAGAAGAAACTTTCTGTTTCGTGGGATGCCCTGGCGCCCTCACAGCGCGCAGTGGTAGTCGACCTGCGCGAACAAGAAGAAATTCGTGACGGCGAGTGGGCTTGGTTTGAAAAGCACGGAAGCGTGGTCATTCATCGACCATGGTCGCAATGGGCATTGGCGTCGCAAGTCTGGAACCCTGAGATCAGCTATTTGCTGGTTTGTGCGAAAGGCTTTCGCAGTGAAAAAGCTTTGCAAACTTTGCCGCCGGGGCTAAGGGCCTATTCCCTTTCCGGTGGCCTAAAAGGTTTGGCGGTTTATTCAGTATGATTTTTTTAGCAAATTTTTCCACTGTTTGTTCTAGATCAAATAACACCTGACGACAAGGTTCTAAACTGGACGTCAGTATCGCACAGGATAAGGGAGTGTACCCACATGGCCCAGCCGTTTTTAGATCGACTGACTTTTTTTTCGCGTCCGCGTGAACCTTTCTCGAAGGGGCATGGGACGACCAATCAAGAAGATCGAACCTGGGAGGAACGCTACCGCAGTCGCTGGCAGCACGATAAAATCGTTCGCTCCACTCACGGTGTAAACTGTACCGGCAGTTGTAGCTGGAAAATCTACGTAAAGGGTGGCATCGTCACCTGGGAAACTCAGCAAACAGATTACCCTCGAACCCGTCCCGATTTACCCAACCATGAACCACGAGGGTGCGCCAGAGGGGCCAGTTACTCTTGGTACATGTACAGTGCTAATCGAGTGAAACACCCCTTAGTTCGAGGACGCCTGTTGAAACATTGGCGCGAATTGCGCCAAACTTTAAACCCTGTTGAAGCCTGGAAAGTACTCACCGCTGACCCGGTGCGGGCAGCCGATTACAAAGGCCGCCGAGGTCTGGGTGGCTTTGTCCGTGCTACTTGGCCTGAGGTCAACGAAATCATTGCGGCCTCGAACGTGGCCACGATCCAAACCTACGGTCCCGATCGGATTGTTGGCTTTTCACCGATACCAGCGATGTCTATGATCAGCTACGCTTCAGGAAGCCGGTATTTAAGTTTAATCGGCGGCGTCCCCCTGAGCTTTTACGATTGGTACTGCGACTTGCCGCCTTCGTCACCGCAAACCTGGGGCGAACAAACAGATGTGCCTGAATCAGCAGATTGGTATAATTCCAGCTATATCATTGCTTGGGGCTCGAACGTTCCACAAACCCGCACTCCCGATGCTCATTTTTTTACTGAGGTACGCTATAAGGGAACGAAAACTGTAGCAATTACCCCAGACTTTTCTGAGGTGGCAAAACTCTCGGATTTGTGGGTACACCCCCAGCAAGGGACTGACGCCGCCTTGGCCATGGCGATGGGGCACGTCATTTTTAAAGAATTTCATCTCGATCACCCGTCAGAGTACTTTCAGCATTACGCCAAAACGACGACTGATCTTCCGCTGTTGGTTCGCCTGCGCCGGGATGACAGCCGAAACGCCTGGATTCCCGATCGGTTCTTGCGTTCCTCCGATTTTGGCAATCAGGCTTTGGGGCAAACCTCTAACCCTGAGTGGAAGACTGTAGGCTGGGATACTCGAACCAATACTCCCGTGGTTCCTCAGGGCTCAATCGGTTTTCGCTGGCGTCAAAAGGCTGGAGAAGACCAAGGGAAATGGAACCTAGAGCCCCGCGATGCGGCAACCGGAAATGAAATTGATTTGGCTTTGAGTCTGCTGGATTCCCGTGACGAAGTTCTTGAAGCCGCGTTTTCTTATTTCGCCGGTACTGCACCAGCAGCTTTCAAAGCCAACAAGCAAGACGGTGATGTGCTATTGCGTTCTTTGCCTGCCAAGAAGCTCTCACTCCCCGAGGGAGAAGTTTACGTTACCAGTGTCTTTGACCTGTTGGCAGCGCAGTACGGTATTGACCGCGGCCTAGGGGGCAATGCGGCGGCTAATTACCAAGATAACGTTCCTTATACTCCAGCCTGGCAAGAAAAAATTACTGGTGTTCCCGCCGAGACTTGCATCCTTTTAGCTCGGGAGTTTGCCCAGAATGCTGATCAGACCGAAGGTAAGTCCATGATTATCATTGGGGCTGGGATGAACCATTGGTACCACTCCGACATGAATTATCGAGGCATCATGTATCTGTTGATGCTGTGTGGGTGTGTGGGACAGTCCGGCGGTGGGTGGGCTCACTACGTGGGACAAGAAAAACTTCGACCGCAGACGGGGTGGCTTCCTTTAGCGTTTGCCACCGACTGGATCCGCCCTCCCCGCC
>JABEVK010000033.1 GCA_013044245.1 Spirochaetales bacterium
AAAAAAAGCACCTCTGAGTTTCTTGATCAGCTCGACGCCTGGCAAAAGCGCGCCTCGGCCAAATCTACCCAGGACTACGAAAACGTTCTGGTGCAATTTGCCACACATGCAAAAAAGGTGTCCGAATTGGGGTCCAAGATTCAAACGCAAAACAACGGTCTACGGGCCAGCTTAGACGGTGTCACCCAAGAGTTTAGGGGAATCAGTCTCAGCGTGGGCGAGATTCACGACATTTCTGAAAAGGTACGTATGCTGTCGCTCAATGCCGCGATTGAGGCCGCCCGTGCTGGTTCAGCGGGTCGGGGTTTTAAAGTGATATCCGATGAAATTAAGAACCTTTCGTTGTCGGTACAACGCCTGGTCAAAGACATCACCGAACAGATCAAGGGAACACAAACCTCGCTGGGCCAGGTGGTCGTCAGCTTTGGCTCACAAACCAGTGAAATCTCGACCGACTTAGACATCCTGAACCGTGACATGGGCAACTACGATGAACAGCTGATGAACTACCAAAATGAGTTCATAGCCATAGTGGAGCTGATTTCACGGACAACCCGCGAAATTAACAGCCGCGTCGAAAGTCTGGCCCCGGTCTTTCAGCTTCATGATATGACGCTTCAACAGATACGCCACATTGCCGATGTCGAAAAGAACCTCGCAGACAACGCCCCCGCCGAGGTCAAAACGTCAACTGACGCCAGCTTGCACACAGCCCGACGGCAGGTATTAGAACATGCCCAAAAAGCCGCCACCACCGACGATGAACATGCGGTCTTGACCCGTCTCGCCGAGTTGTATGGGCTTGAAATTGAAAAAACTACGGCGAATTCTACGAAAATCGAACTCTTTTAGGAGGATGGCTTGAAAAAGATTCTGATCTGCGATGACTCAACTTCGATCCGCAACATCCTGAAATCGGCATTAATGGACGAGTTCACGATCCTTGATGCCGAAAACGGCCAGACGGCGCTTGATGCCGCAAAAAAGACTCCCGTGGATTTTTTTCTACTCGATGTCAATATGCCGGTGATGGATGGCATCACGTTGGTCAAGGAACTTCGCAAGCTTCCCCAGTACCAAAAAACTCCCATCGTGATGCTGACCAGTGAATCACGCGATGAAAAACGCCAGGAAGGCAAGTCCGCCGGCGCCAATGGTTGGGTAGTCAAGCCCTGCGAACCCGAGGCCCTGCTCGGCCTTATTAAAAAGATGACCTAAAGGAGGTTGTGATGGAGATCACCAAGCGAAAAGCTCTCACCGGGGCACGCTACCTGAGCTTTGTTCTCGATCAAGAGGAGTACTGCATCGAGATCCTCAAGATCAAAGAGATCATGGCGATGGCCGCCGTTACCCCCATTCCGCAGACACCCGACTTTTTGAAAGGCGTCTTGAATCTGCGGGGGCAGATCATTCCCGTGATTGACCTGCGTCTGAAGTTTCATATGCCGGAATTGGCCTACACCGACCGCACCATCATCGTCATTGTCGAATTGTTGCTTGACGGCGAAAAAACCCTCATGGGCCTGGTTGTCGACAGCATCAAAGAAGTCGTCAATATCCCCGAAGAAAAGGTCACGAAGATGCCTTATGTCAACTCGAAGGTGAAAAGCGAGTTTATTCAAGGCATCGCAGAATCGGGCGACGGAATCAAAATCGTCCTGGACATCACCGAAGTTCTTACCGAGGACGAGTTCGTCCTGCTCAAAGATCTACACTCGGCCCGCTAGGGCATTGATATTAAGGAGACTCATTATGGCTCTAAAATTACGTTCCAAAATGCTGGCCGGTTTTATTGGCGTCGCGCTCATTGGCACCGCCATCGGGGCCGTCGGGATTTTTGGCATCACCAACGTCAACAACGCGGACAGAAAGCTCTTTCAGCAAATCACTGTTCCCCTCAGCCAATTGGTCGAAGTGACCAAGAACTTTGAACTGTTGCGCATTGCCAACATCAAGTACGTCGAGTCCGCTAACCTCGCCGAAGCGGCCCCCTACGAAAGCCAGATCAACGCCTCAGAAGCCGAGCTCAAAAAGGTCACCGACGAGTACCGCGCCACCTTATACACTGACAAGGGCAAACAAATCGTCGGGGCGTTCGACAGTGCCGTAGCCTCGTACGAAACCGATATCAATCAAGTACTATCTCTCGTCAAGGCTGGCAAGCATGATGCCGCCATCGCCGTTGTCAACGGTTCTGCCGCCGTCAACGCTAGTAAGGCCGGACAGGCCCTTGACGCTATGACCGCCGAAAAAATTATGGTTGCCAAAGGGACCTCGGACGGAAACACTGCTTTAACCAACTCGATGGTCACTTTGATGCTCGCCATCATCCTCCTAGGCTTCATTGTTTCGATCGGCATCGCGTTATGGATTGGCGTCTGGATGATCTCGCGTCCCCTGCTGTCGATTTCTAAAACTCTCGGCGGCGGTGCCGGTCAAATCGGCGTAGCCAGCGAACAGCTTTCAAGCTCTAGCCAAGAAATCGCCAACGGCGCCACCGAGCAGGCCAGCTCCATCGAAGAAACCACCGCATCGATGGAAGAGCTTTCTTCTATGGTCAAGCAAAACCTCGTCAACGCCAAAGAGTCGAGCACGCTGGCCGATAAATCGGCGCAATTGGGCCAAGACGGCGCCGGTCAGATGGGCAAGATGCTCGAGGCCATGAGCGAGATCAGCCGCTCGTCGAGCGAAGTGGGCAAGGTCATCAAGGTCATCGACGATATCGCCTTCCAGACCAACATCCTGGCGTTGAACGCCGCCGTCGAGGCTGCTCGTGCGGGTGAGGCCGGAATGGGTTTTGCCGTGGTCGCCGACGAAGTCAAAAACCTGGCCAACCGTTCGGCCGCTGCCGCCAAAGAAACAGCCGAAATGATTGAAGGTTCTATCCGTAAATCGCAAGTTGGCCTTGATATCGCCACTAAGCTGGGTGAGCTTTTCCAAGAAATCGTTGGTGTTGGTAAAAAAGTCAGCGAGATGGCCCGTGAGGTCGAGTCCGCATCACGCCAACAAGACACTGGTATCGAGCAGGTCAATAAGGCCATTGTGCAGTTCGACGAGGTGGTGCAGGCCAACGCCTCAAGTGCCGAAGAAACCGCCAGTGCAGCACAAGAACTGCAATCGCAGGTTTCCTCTCTCAACGAGATTGTGGCTCAGCTGTCTCGTTTGGTCTCGGGAATCGAGACGCACGAAACCACTTTTGAACGGCCTCAGCACACCTCGGAAGCAAAATCAGGCACGCACGCAACCCATTCTGCAACCTCGACGACACATAAATCGAGTGCGGCACAATTGTCCTTGCCCCACCATGCTTCTCGGCCTGGCAAAACACGGGAGGTGAATCCCGAACAGCTGATTCCTTTCGAGGATGATGAAGACCTAAAATGATGGGCGAAGAAAGCCCGCTTAGTGCCGAGGTCCTGGACCGCTTTCGTGATTTAATTCAGAAAGAGTCCGGGATCTTTATCGGCGAGCAAAAAGACTACCTTTTGGTCAGCAAGCTGTCACGGTTTTTGCGCCTCAACGGCTTCACAGACCCTCACGCTCTACTCAATGAACTTGCCGTCGGGAATCGGGACTTACTCGAGGGGATGATCAACGCCATCACGACAAATCACACGTTTTTCTTTCGCGAGTCGAACCATCTCAAGATTCTTCGGCGTGACATCCAGGTTAAGGGGCTCAACAAGCCCCTGATCTGGGTGGCTGCCGCCTCGACTGGCGAAGAAGTGTACTCGATTATCATTGAACTTCTCGAAGCGGGGATTGTGAATTTTCTGGTCGTTGCTTCAGACATCAACCGTGAGGTTCTGCTCCACATGAAGCAAGGGGTGTATCACCCCCAGCGGGTTCGCGAGGTGCCCCCCGACCTTCTGTTCAAATACTTTGACCACACCTCCGACGGCAACTACCGTGTTAAAGAATTTCTCAAAAGCTACCTGATTGCGAAAAAGCTCAATCTGTTGGACTCGTTTCGCTTTCAGGCCAAGTTCGACTACATCTTTTGCCGCAATGTGTTGATCT
This sequence comes from Spirochaetales bacterium, assembly GCA_013044245.1. Taxonomy (GTDB): domain Bacteria; phylum Spirochaetota; class Spirochaetia; order JABEVK01; family JABEVK01; genus JABEVK01. The sequence continues at coordinate 4,021 of JABEVK010000033.1, forward strand.
ATTTTGACAAGCCCACTCAGCAGCGGGTCATCGATAACCTTTTCGATAACCTGAGTGACTTGGGCTACTTGTTCATTGGTCATTCTGAAACCCTGATGCACCTAAGCGACCGAGCTGAATCTGTCTTTACCTCGGTCTACAACAAAAAGCTATAATAAGGCTAAGCCCCGATGATCAAATACTACCTGAAACCTGGCTGGGTTTACGCTACGCAAGACCCCGTCGTTATCGAAACGGTACTCGGCTCTTGTGTCAGCGTTTTTTTATTCGATGAACGCCTTAGGGTTGGCGGGGCCAATCACATTATTTACCCCCAATCCCCGCCCGACCAGCCAACGACCAAGTATGGCGATATCGCGATGCGGGTCCTTTTTCGCTTAATGCATGATTTTGGCTCCCGGCCGGCCGACTTGACAGCCCGTTTAGTAGGGTGTGCCTCGATAGCCGATAATCCTGCCTCGGTAGCGGCGGTGACCGAAAATCTGGCAACAGCCGAACGTTTTTTACGCCGTCAAAGAATACCGGTGGCCAGCCGCGAGACGGGGGGACACCGAGGGCGCAAGGTCGCCTTTGAAACAGCTACTGGGAGGCTTACATGGCAGTTCTTAACATAAACCAGCCGCTACGTGTTTTGATTGTCGATGATTCGGCCGTCGTGCGCGAAATATTGGCTCAAAGCCTCAACTCTGACCCTCGGTTTACGGTGGCAGGAGCCGCGCCCGACCCCTACGTTGCCCGCGAGATTCTGGCCCGTAAGACCGTCGATGTCATCACGCTCGACCTAGAAATGCCACGCATGGATGGACTGACGTTTTTGCGCCACCTGATGAAGTATTTTCCGATTCCCGTTATTGTGCTTAGCTCCCTTACCGATGGCCGCAACGCCGCATCGCTTGAAGCCTTGGCCCTCGGGGCGCTCGACATCATTCCCAAGCCAGGCGGTTCCTACAGTGTGGCGGATAGTCTAGAGCTTTTAAAAGAAAAGCTGTTAGCCGCCGGCCAAAGTGATTTTAGCAAGACCCGCCAACAAGCCCAGGCCAACCGCGCCTTAGCTGTAAAATCCACCCAGCGCTTAGTCACGCCTCGTCCGTCCTTGGCGCGGATTGCGGCCACCAACAAGCTGATCGCGGTGGGAGCCTCAACCGGGGGAACGATCGCGCTCGAAACGTTGTTCCGTAGCTTCACTCCCGACGCACCGCCAACGGTTTGTGTTATTCACATGCCCGAAAAGTTTACGGCAACCTACGCCGATCGTCTCGATAGTCTATGCGCCGTAAGGGTCTTCGAAGCGAAAGACGGACAAATGGCCGAGCCCGGCACCGTCTACCTCGCCCCTGGCAACAAACACCTATTGGTACGGGCCCGAGGGAAAGACTATTATCTCAAGGTTGCCGATGGCCCCAAGGTACATCACCAACGCCCGGCTGTCGATATTTTGTTTCGCTCGGTCGCCGAAGAGGCAGGCCAGAACACGGCCGCCGCCTTGTTGACCGGCATGGGCAAAGATGGCGCCGCCGGACTTTTACAGATCCGCCAAGCCGGCGGCTACACCATCGCCCAGGACGAAGCCACCAGCATCGTCTTTGGCATGCCCAAAGAGGCGATAGCCCTCGGAGCCGCCGCCGAAGTTTTGGCACTCGAAAAGATCGCCCTGGCACTTCTGGCCCGGACGAGGTTGTAAAATGCTGCCAAGTATGAAGTAAGTAGCATTGACTCAAGGCGCACCTCACGGACATAATTAATGGCAATGGTGCATGTTACCAGCCGTATTTTTGTTAGCTTGATCGTTCTCTTGAGTTTGACGTTTTCCTCTTGTAATCGCCAGTCAGACGACACGTCACGGCACACGGCTTATGTTGCTTTCGCGGGCTCTTTAGCTGTAGTCAACGACCAAGAGGTTGGCCCCGCATTTTCTCACGCCACAGGCTATGGATATCAATCTCATGCGGGCGGCTCTTTTGGTGTCGCAAACCTCATCCTATCCCAAGAAATCAGCCCTAATGTTTTTGAAAGCGTTGGACTTGCACCCATCGCGAAGCTTGACCCGAGGTTTACAACTTGGGCCATTGGCTTTGCTACTCAACCCCTTGTCGTTGCCTATTCCCCTCAGGGTCCCTTTTCAGCCAAGTTGAAAGCGATTGCTGACGGTAAGCTTCCATTTTCCACTTTGTTCACGATCATGGCTCAACCCGGTTTTCATTTAGGGCGCACCAACCCTGAGACAGATCCCCAAGGTCAAGCTTTTATTATCATGCTTAAACTGGCCGTACAAAGGTACCACCTGAGCCCCACTCTGATGACCAGCATTCTTGGTCATGATGACAATCCCGAGCAAATCTTTGCCGAGACCGCCTTAGTCTCCCGCTTGCAAGCTGGTCAGCTAGATGCGGCGTCTGCCTTTCTTCCTCAGGCTCTACAAAATCATTTACATTACCTGACCCTTCCCGATGAAATCAATTTGGGCAATCCGACGATGGCGGATATTTACGCCACTCAAGGCGTGACCCTCAAGCAGGGGAGACAGGTGGGAACCCCACTGGTTTTATATGTGTGTCCTGTCAAAGGCACGCCTTCTCCTGAAGCAGGGCTCTCTTTTATCCGCTACTTGCTTTCTCCTGCTGGTAAGGCTCTGTACCAGAAAAATGGTTATCAGCTGATCAAACCCCGTATTGTGGGTGGCACCCAATCCCTCCCGGCGGATATTTACGCTGAACTTCTCCAGTAAGCTCCCTTTACTTCGAAAACTTCTCACGTATTTTCTTGTTCTTTTCGCAATGGTCTTTTTACTCTTACCGTTGTTTGTTCTCGTTACACAATCGATCGGGCATAGTTCTTTTTCAGAGTGGCAAAAGGGGGCCCTCGAACCTTTAAAGGTTTCGCTCGCCAGTTCACTCACGGCAATGGCTATCATGGTTATTGGGGGCACCCCCCTCGCTTGGTGGATTTCGCAACGACGAAGTGCCTTAGCGCGTTTTGTCGAATACCTGTTAACTATTCCCCTTTTAATGCCGCCGCTCGTGGTGGGACTTTTACTGGTCTTTCTTTACGGCCCCTATTCTTTTCTAGGAATATGGATGGCAAAGGTCGGTTTGTCCGCGTCAAACTCGTTCTTCGCATTGGTTTTGGCAGAGTTATACGAAGCCTCGCCGTATTATCTGTTCGCGGCAATTTCAGCGTTTGATAGTGTGGACCGTGCGTTGATCCACACATCATACAGCCTGGGGTTGGCCCCCGTGGCAACCTTCCGGCGTGTAACGTTACCCTTGGCGACACCTGGTTTAGCGGTTGCATTTAGTATGGCTTGGTCAAGAGCTATCGGCGCCTTTGGGGCCGTCATCATTATTGCTTATTACCCCCGAGGTCTTCCTGTCGCTATTTGGGTAGCCCTAGAAGAGAGGGGTTTACCATCCGCGCTCCCCCTCGCGTTAACTTTAATGTTGATCGCCCTGCCACTTCCGCTTCTGAGCCTGCTCTGGAGAAAAAATCGTGTTGTCTATCGACATTGAACAACCACGGCGGCTTTTCACTGTCAATGTTCGGTTAACCGTACCTGATGATCAAATCTACTGCCTTTTTGGGGCCTCTGGTTCTGGAAAAAGTACCATCCTCTCGACGACAGCCGGTTTTGAAAACCTCCATCGAGGCCGCATCCACCTTAACAAGCAGGCTCTCGCCGTCAAGAATGAAAACACCCACTTGCATTTACCCGCTTGGAAACGGCAGTTGGGCTATATTGCGCAATCAAGTCACCTTTTTCCACACCTCAACGTTCTCGACAATATTGTTTTTGCTCTCCCAGGCAGACGCCTCACTGCGTACACCGAACACTTGATTCAAACCTTAGACCTTCAGGAATTTCTTCGAGCCCCTGTTCAAACGTTGTCAGGGGGACAGCAGCAACGTGTTGCGTTAGCCCGTGCCTTAGCGGTACGCCCCCAAGTGTTGCTTCTCGATGAGCCCTTTTCGGCGCTAGATCAGCCGGCACGTTGGGAACTTCAAGATTTACTACAACGACTTAACGAAGAGTTTCAATTGAGCATCCTGTTAGTAACTCATCAACTAACCGAAGCCCAGCGCTTGGGGAATATCATGGGTATTCTTGAAGAAGGCCAAATTTGGCAAGAAGCTTCACCTGCCCAATTGTTTGCCACACCAAAGAACATCAAGGTTGCCAAGCTATTGGGCTACCAGAGTTTTCTACCCGCTGAATACCTGGGGCTGGGCCGGGGTTGTTTGGCACTTCATCCCGATCGAGTACTCCTGGGAACCTTTCCCCATCTCGGCCTTGTCCTACGAGCTCAGGTTGACAGTTGGTTCTTGTATGAAGGCAGGTGGCGGATCAACCTACTGGGTCCCCATAGCGTTCGAATACAGGCCACCGACACACAAGGATTAAACTTATCAAAAGGCGACGTGGTTTTTGTGACGTTGCTTCAGCCGCTTGTTTTTCCATCCGAATCCTTTGAATGTGAACGAAATTAACGTGCGCGAAATACGCTTGAAACTTTATAAGCAGTCATGAGTAGCGAAAGGAATCCGAGGATGAGAAGTCGCTGGCTACGAGCCCGATCAAACGTCGAACGGCCTAGGGCCAATGAGTCTAGTTCTTGAGTTTCGTCTTGAGTTAAGGTGACACCTAAACCATCAAGGCTATCTTCCCATTGTGACAGCGAACGAGTTCCTACAAGAGGGACCACGTGATGCGCCCTGGCCCAAGCTAAGCAAACCTGCGACATACGACAGTTTCGGTTTTGAGCAATTTTGAGAATCGTATTTCGAAGTGGAGTCAGTTCTTCACGTGACAGTTTTAAGCGTTTTGCCAAAACACTTTTATCCCATCGTCGCTCGGTTAAGCCATCGGTAAGTAAGCCTTGCCCCAAAACGCTGTACCCGACAACGGTCAACCCATTTTCATGACAAGCTTGAACTGTCTCTTTTAAAGACGTCGAGGCCGCCACCAGCAAATTGAACTGTATCTGGTTGGCCACTAAAGGAACGCCTTCTTCTTTGGCCACCTGAGCCGCCTGTCTAACCTGCTCAGCATTGAAGTTCGAAAGCCCGACAGCTTTTATCAGCTTCGCCTCATGAGCCCGTGCAAACCCCTTGATCCAGACGTCGGGAGACCTAGGGTGAATCGGCGAATGGACAAAGCCAAGGTCGCAACTTTCAATTCCCAAACGTCGATTCGAAGCCCGAATGGCACGAACGACGGCCTGGGGTGTCCAGCGCCAATAGGTCGGAATGAATTTGGTAGCGATCAGGAAACCCGATTGAGAAAACCTTAACCGCCCTAGGCGCCGCTCGCTTGAGCCTCCTCCATAACCTTCGGCCGTATCAATAAACGTTACACCTGCGCTTGCCGCTCGGTTTTGAATCAAAGAAATCTCTTCATCTGTAATAATTTTTCCCGCGATAACTTTGTCGAGGGGCGTCGTTCCCCAATGCATCGTCCCTAAACCTAAGCTGACTTTTGGCGGCCAAGTAAACATCCTCTTACCTTTTCCTAACAATTTGCCGTCGTCTGAAAATGTAACTAAAGGCAGAACCAAAGCCACTCCAGATGTGAACCAAACGCGTATACGGAAGAATCAAGAACAGCGTAAATGCCATAAACATGTGAGCACGATAAACCCAGGGAGTATCCAAGATGTACGACAAAGCGTCGCCTCTAAAAAGTAGCAAGTGCTGTACGTAGTGCATAAATTTGATGATCAAATGCCCGTCGCGATGTTCCGGAGACGAAGATATGGTAATGCTGTAAAGGCCCAGGCTGAGAATTCCCAACAGCCAAAACAAAAGCGCCACATCCATCACGCGGCTTGTAACTCTGACCCTTTTGACGCCAAGCCGCCGAATAATCAAGATTACAAGACCGAACCAGGCCAAAATCCCCGCACCGAGCCCCAATGTCCAGGCCAGCAGTTGCTTTAGCGGGGGCTCAATGCCGATAGCGTGAAGCAACGCAATCGGAGTTAGAAAACCAACAAAGTGACCGGCAAATAGCAACAGAATTCCCGTATGGAAAAGGTTGTTTCCCCACCGTAAAAGTCCGGGTGCCAATAGCTGCGAACTATCGCTTTTCCATCCGCGCTGGTCGCGATTAAACCGAAAGAGACTTCCTAAAAAAAATGATGCTAAGGCGATGTATGGATAGACAACAAAAAGTGCAAACTGCCAGTAATCCATCAGCAAACTCCTTGTGAAAAGGCGGGTTGTTCCGCCCACTGTTCATCAAGTGACTCTTCCGGTAAGACCTCGGGCAGTTTCGATTTTCGCTGGTTGCTGGCAAAGCTGACCACCGCCTCAAAAACGGCCGCGTATAGACTCTGACGTTCTTGGAGCCTGGTATCGAGAACACGAAGAATTTCAGAACAATCTGTGAGAAATTCTGTCGCACTTTCTTGAGTCGTGACACTACAAAACTCTAAGAAGGCGGGAATATAGTCAGGAAGTTCTTCCGGCAACAATTGAAGCCCAACAGCCTCGTATTCTCCTCGCAAATCCACCATGGCTTGTCCACGGTCACGCGACTCTCCGTGGACATGTTCAAACAAATGCAACGAAGTTGCCCGGCCCGTATCGAAGAGCGCAACATACGATTCTTGCAAATCCCAAAGATTCGTCGTTTGTAAATAGTCCAACAAAGCGCAAACACGGGCTTTTGTGCTGCTGGGAATCGCCGAGGCGTCAACAAGCTGACGAAATTCAGGGACAGATTCCTGTAGCACTTCGTCCGGATAAGTCAACAAGGCACCTAGTACCTTAAGAACCGGTGTAACGAACGTCATGATTTCATCCTCTTTGGCAACGGTGCTCGCATCGGATCGGGGACTACCTGTGATCGACTACCAAACAAATCGCGGCGTTTAGGCGTACAGCCTTCACCATCACTAAAGCCGCAACCGCCTTTAAGGTCATAGGCGTTCTCGGCGTACTCCCGGTGAGAAGTAGGGATGACAAACCGATCTTCGTAGGCAGCCAACGCTAGGTATCGATACATTTCGCCAGCTTGTTGCTCCGTCAGACCTACTGTTTGTAGGTATTCGGGAAGTTCTTGGTGTAAGACCGTCTTGGCCCGCATCCACGCACGCATCGCCAACAGGCGCTCAAGTGCCAACTTGACGGGAGCTTCGTCCCCCGCCGTTAATAAGTTAGCAAGATACCCTAGGGGAATTCGCAACTGTGAGACATCGGGAATGGGCCCCTTGTAATCTAAATAGCCCTGTTGTGCGGCTGTTTGAATGGGCGACAGAGGAGGCACATACCAAACCATCGGCAACGTCCGGTATTCTGGGTGTAAAGGAAACGCGATCTTCCATTCGACAGCCATCTTATAGGTGGGTGACTTTTGAGCGGCTTCGATCCAATTCTGGGGAACCCCATCTCGGAGAGCTTGGGCTTGGACCTCAGCATCATTCGGATCAAGGAAGATCGAAAGCTGTGATTCATATAAGTCCGTTTCTTGTTCAACGCTGGCTGCGTCGCTAATCCGGTCGGCATCGTACAGCAACACGCCAAGGTATCGGATTCGCCCGACACAGGTTTCTGAACAAACCGTGGGCTGTCCGCTCTCAATCCGAGGATAGCAGAACAAACATTTTTCTGCTTTTCCCAAGGCCCAGTTGTAATAAATCTTTTTGTACGGACAAGCCGAAACGCACATACGCCAACCACGGCACTTATTTTGGTCAATGAGGACAATCCCATCTTCCTCGCGTTTGTAGATTGAACCCGAAGGGCAAGCAGCAACGCAAGCAGGGTTCAAGCAATGTTCACACAGGCGGGGCAGGTACATCAGAAAGGTGTTTTCAAATTGCCCGTAAATCTCTTTTTGCACATTCTCGAAGTTGGCATCACGACTACGGAGGCTGAATTCACCACCAAGAATTTCTTCCCAGTTTGGCCCACCCTGGATCTTTTCAAGCCGTTCGCCCGTAATTGCCGAGACAGGTCGTGCCGTTGGGGGATGTTTCATTTCGGGAGCAGACTGAAGGTGAGAATACTCATAATCAAAAGGCTCGTAATAGTCATCGATGGACGGCAATTGTGGGTTGGCAAAAATCTTTGCCAGGATCAAAGGTCGGTTTCCTAGGCGTGGTACTAATTTTCCTTTTCGGTTACGTAGCCACCCGCCCTTCCATTTTTTTTGATTCTCCCATTCTTTGGGGTAGCCTACCCCAGGTTTCGATTCGACATTGTTGAACCAGGCGTATTCCATACCGGGACGGTTTGTCCAAACCTGTTTGCAGGTTACCGAACAAGTATGGCACCCAATGCACTTATCGAGATTCAGCACCATGCCGATTTGTGCGCGGACTTTCACGCTTTTCCTCCTTGCTCGCTTGACTCGACTTGTTCGAGCCAGTCAACCTTATCTAGCTTGCGCAATAATACAAACTCGTCGCGGTTGGTCCCGACTGTCCCATAGTAATTAAAGCCCCAACTTTGCTGGGCGTAGCCGCCAATCATGTGGGTCGGTTTGAGAACGATTCTGGTAACTGAGTTATGAATTCCACCCCGCGTACCTGTAATGGAGCTAGCAGGCGTGTTGATGATCTTTTCTTGCGCGTGGTACATCATGCACATCCCTTCAGCTACTCTCTGGCTTACCACTGCACGAGCCGATATCGCGCCGTTGACGTTGAATAGTTCGATCCAGTCGTTGTCTACCAACCCGGCCTTTTGTGCATCAATTTCACTTATCCAAACGCAAGGGCCGCCTCGGCTTAAGGTCAGCATCAGCAGATTGTCGGTGTACGTCGAGTGAATGCCCCACTTCTGATGGGGCGTAATAAAGTTTAAGGCAATTTCGGGGTGCCCATTTGGCTTAACACCCAGCATGGCGTTAGCAGCTTTCAAGTCAACAGGGGGGCGATACGCACAAAGTCCTTCACCAAAATCCAGCATCCAGCGGTGGTCCTGATAAAATTGCTGCCGCCCAGTGAGTGTCCGCCACGGAATTTTTTCATGGACATTGGTCCAACCCGCGTTGTAGCTCACATGTTCACTTTCGATACCACTCCAGGTGGGACTCGAAATGATCTTGCGAGGCTGGGCCACTAAATCACGGAACCGCAACTTTTCATCTTCTTTGGCTTTCGCAAGGTGCGTATGGTCTATGCCAGTTTGCTTTCCGAGCGCTTCCCAGGCTTTGATGGCGACCGCACCGTTAGTCTCAGGTGCCAAGCTGAGGATTACTTCAGCCGCATCGATATCGGTGTCAATGCGAGGACGTCCCATTGCCACACCCTCGGTGACCGGACGATTCAGCTCGGCCAAAAATCGTACTTCTTCTTCGGTGTTCCAGCTTATCCCTTTGCCACCGTTTCCTAACTTGTCCAACAGCGGACCTAACGACGTAAACTTCTGATAGATCGCCGTGTAGTCACGTTCGACCACACTGATCGTGGGGGCCGTTTGTCCCGGAATAAGTTCAATTTCGCCGTGCTTCCAATCGGCGACGCCCAAGGCTTGGGCAAGCTCACCCGCAGTGTCGTGCATCAACGGTGTCAAAACGACATCACGTTCAACCCCTAATTGTCCTTCGGCCATCGAGCTGAAAGCTTTTGCAATTCCCTTATAGATCTCCCAGTCTGATCGGCTTTCCCAGTTCGGATCGACAGCAGCTGTTAAGGGATGAATGAACGGGTGCATATCGCTGGTATTCAAATCATTTTTTTCGTACCACGTAGCGGTTGGCAAAACGATGTCTGAATACAAACACGTTGTGGAGAGACGAAAGTCCAGCGTCACCAACAGGTCAAGTTTGCCTTCTGGGGCCTGTTCATGCCACTTAACCTCAAGCGGATGAAGGCCCTGGGGCCCTAAGTCTTTTCCTTGAACACCGTTCTTGGTTCCCAAAAGATGTTTTAAAAAATATTCGTGGCCCTTGCCTGAAGATCCTAAAAGATTGGAACGCCAGATGAACATCACCCGGGGAAAGTTGGCCGAATCATCGGGGTCCTCACAACTTAACGGCAACGTTCCGTTTTTTAGCCCTTCGACGACGTATTCTTGTGGCGTCTGGCCGGCTTGTGCGGCTTGTGCGGCGATGTGAAGCGGATTGGTTTTCAACTGGGGAGCAGAGGGTAACCACCCCATCCGCTCGGCACGAACATTATAGTCGATGAAGCTAGCTTCACCCTCTTCGGTAGGGGGGGCTAATGGTGAACGCAGGTCTTTAACGCTAAGCTTTTCGTAGCGCCACTGGTCGGTGTGCGCAT
>JABEVK010000034.1 GCA_013044245.1 Spirochaetales bacterium
AAAAAGGCTTCATAACAAAAAATGTGAAGGGGTACTTCGGCAGTTTCACGGCTTTTTACCCGTCGCAGGGTTCCTGCGGCCAGGTTGCGGGCATTGGCGTATGGTTCCTCTTGACCGGCATTGATAGCAAAAAACTGTGACTTGGGAAGGTAAACCTCCCCCCTCACCGCCAATCTGAGCCCAGGTTCAAGTTTAAGAGGAACTGTCGGAATGGTTTTTATGTTGGCAGTAACATCATTGCCCACCCAACCATTGCCCCGAGTTAAAGCCCGCTCGAGAATGCCGTTTTCGTAATACAGCACTACTGACAAGCCGTCGAGTTTGTGTTCCGCCACAATGACCAAGGGTTGAGAACTCAGTCCTTGATTTTTTTTCAACCACGTTTCGAGTTCTGACACGGCGTAAGCCTTATCGAGACTCAAGACCGGTACCTCGTGCGCACGTTCAGGGAATTCATGCGAAAGATCACTCCCGACACGCTGAGTGGGACTCCAGGCGAGCCTTTGTTCGGGATATAGCTCTTCCATTCGTCGTAGATCTTCCCACAATTTGTCATACTCAAGATCTGAGACGGTAGGCCGACCCTCGGCATACTGCCTTTGCCACAACAAAAGTCGCTCGGCTAACTCACTCATGCGCTGAACGATTTCCTGTGCTGACATTGCCTGCCCCCCTTTGGTCTACTTTTGCTTTTTGCGAGTTATAGCATTCATAATAGTATTTAGCCATGACAAAGTGTATTATTTAAGGTATCTACTTTTTTAGGAGCAATCCATGGCACATCACGACCACGTCCCGGGAACCGGGAATGGCAAAGGCATGGCTTTTCGCGACCAAATTGCCAATTCGGTCATTGACGCGGTTAACCCTCAAGCACACGATACGATTTACGATATTGGTTCTGGTGACGGGCATTATTCGGCTCGACTGGCAGAAAAAGCCGCACGCGTTGTGGCCTTTGACGCCCGTCCTGACGTTTTTCAGGGCGAAAACTACCAAAAGGCGAATATTACTGCCGTTCCCGGCAATATCTGCCCCTGGGTCGAAGCTCATGGGTTTCACGAGGCATCTCAGGTATTCTTTTCCAATTCCTTTCACGACATGCCCTGCCAAGAAAAGCTTCTAGAACTGCTGGGCTCGACGCTTCGTCCGGCAAGTCGCCTCAATTTTGTCGAGTTTAAGCTTGCTACCCCGTTCGGGCCTCCTGCCGATATCCGCTATAGTCCCGAACGCCTCAAGCAACTCGTAGAGGCGAAGGGTTTTCGACTGGTCAAGGAATTGAGCTTCGAGTACCATTACTTTCATACTTACGAAAAACTTAAGGAATAGGGGTGCGGATCACTGGCGGTAAGTACCGAAGCCGTATTGTTCTCTGCCCTAAGGGGGAAATTCGCCCGGCAATGGACCGCATGAGGACCAGTTTGTTCTCGATTTTGGGCCCGCTGGATGGCATTGCTGTACTTGATCTGTTCAGCGGCTCAGGACTAGTCGGCATCGAAACCGCAAGTCGAGGTGCGGCTGAAATAGACTTAGTCGAAAAAGATTGGGGAAAAAAAGCAACCATATTACGGAACTTGTCCTGGGTGGAAGAACCCGTCCGTTTGCATTTAACCGACGTGAAGCTCTTTCTGAAGCGAGCAGACCGGCAATGGGGCCTCATCTATGCCGATCCGCCCTTTCCGCTTGCCGGTAAGCTCGAAATTCTTGAACTTGTCGCGAATCGAGGGCTTTTAGCCTCCCAGGGTACACTGGTGATGCACTACCCTGGTGAAGAAAGTTACCCCGACCAGGTCGGTACTTTGCGCCGGTTCGACCACCGGACGTATGGGCGAAGTCATTTGGTCTTCTATACCACTTCCCTTCCTTAACGCGTTGAACTATTCTGAAAGGATGCCGCAACTTTCTGTCACCCTAGGTCAAACCCATCTCACTGTTCCCTCGGGAACCCCGCTTGCCGATCTTTTACCGGCAAAGCCGCAGTCTCCCGCAATTTTAGGCGTCCTCGTGAATCAGCGCTTACGAAGTTTACGCTCGACACTCACCATTTCGGCTACGCTTGAACCAGTGTTGGCCGATTCGTCCATGGGGCACAAAATTTACCGTAAAACCCTTTGCTTCCTTTTAGAATTGGCGGGGCAAACGTTTCCTGAACAAAAGCTCCGAATCGGCCCCTCTCTGGGAAATGCCTACCTTTTTTTTGATGAGTCCGGCACCTTAACCCCAGAACGCCTTGCCCAGTTGAAAGCACAAATGCAGGCCCTTGTTGAGCGTGACCTGCCCATAGAACCCGTTCGTTTGCCCTATGCCGAAGCCTGCCGCCTATTTTTACCCACCAGCGAGTCAGGAAAGCTCATCGTGCAAAAGAACCAACCCGAGGTTCCTTGTGTCGAATGTGACGGTTTTTGGGCCTTGGAGCACTTTCCTTTAGCACCTTCGACGAAAGCCGTTGCTGTCTTTGATCTGCAACCCCACCCGGACGGATTGCTATTGGTTTTTCCCGAAAAACGCTTACCCTTGGCCCTAGCACCAGTACCGTCTAAGCCGCTCTTGGTACAAACAGCCCGCGAATACAAAACCTTAGTCGATATTTTGGGGATTCCTTCGGTTCCTGAACTTAATGAAATCGTCGCCAAGCCCAAAGAGGCTTCTCACTTTGTCCAGGTGACCGAGACCCTGCAAGAAAAAAAGCTAAGCCGTCTCGCCGATCAGTTGGCCGGCTTAAGCTCTACCCTTAAGTTGGTTTTGGTGGCAGGCCCCTCCTCTTCGGGAAAAACGACTTTTACCAAAAAACTTGCCGTACACTTACAGGCGGTAGGGTTTAAGCCCCGACTTTTGGGCCTGGACGATTACTTTTTGGACCGTGAACACACACCCAAGGATGCTGAAGGCAACTATGACTTCGAAGCCTTAGAAGCTCTGGATATACCGTTGCTGAACGAACACTTGGTCGCTCTTTTGGCAGGAAAGTCCGTCGAAACCCCCATTTTTGATTTTAAGACAGGATCAAGAAAACCTCAGGGGCGTCCTTTGACCCTAGGACCTCGTGACCTTCTCATCATGGAAGGAATCCATGGCCTGAACGACGCCTTAACCCCTCTGGTTCCTCGCGAAAGAAAGTTCAAGATTTATATTTCGCCTTTGACGGCACTCGTCATTGACCCACACAACCGGATTTCTACCACCGACAACCGACTAATCCGCCGTATGGTTCGCGACTTTCAATTTCGAGGCTATTCTGCCCTCCATACCTTACGCCAGTGGCCCTCGGTAAGGCGCGGCGAGGACAAGAATATTTTTCCTTTTCAGGAATCGGCGGACGCCTCATTTAATAGTGCCTTGGACTACGAGTTAGCCGTTCTTAAAGAGGTGGCCGTGCCTCTTTTAAAAACCGTCCCCCCCACTGAACCTGAGTACACAGAGGCCTATTATTTATTGTCACTTTTGGATAATTTCATTCCCATGACCGACCTTCCCGTCCCAAGTTTCTCAATTTTACGAGAATTTGTCGGTCGGAGCGGATTCAAGTATTAACCTGACCGAAAGAGCATCCGATAGAAGGAAATATGAAAGCGGGCAAAGGCATGGACATCTCGACGGTGGTCGGGCTCATCTTGGGTATGGGCGGCATAGTCACCGGTTACATCATTGAAGGTGGCAACCCGGCCTCGTTGTTGGGACTTTCAGCGTTTATTATCATCTTTGCGGGTGTCTCCGGCGCCTTGATCGTTTCGTTTGGCATTAAAGATTTTCTTCGCATCGGCGCCATCTTGAGTGAATCGTTTACCCCGGCCAATGAAGCCAATGCCGAGCTAGCGGGGCAGATTGTCGACCTCTCTGATAAAGCACGCAAAGAAGGTCTTTTGTCACTGGATGACATGGTCGATGACATTGAAGACCCGCTGTTTCGTAAAGGCATTCGGATGGTCGTTGATGGTGTTGACCCCGATGAAATTGAAAAGATCCTTGATACTGACATGACCATCTATGAAGCCAAAAAAAAAGAAGATGCCGAGGTCTATGCCCAGGCCGGTGGTTTTGCTCCCACGATGGGGATTATCGGTACAGTTACTGGTCTAGTTCTAGTTTTGGGAAACTTAGCCGGTGACGTCGAACATTTGGGTCACGCCATTGCAGCAGCGTTCATCGCCACCCTTTACGGGATTAGTTTAGCCAATATTTTCGCCTTACCCGTTGCCAATAAGCTCAAAGGAAAAATTAAAAAAGAAAAATTGCGCATGGAAATGATTCTCGCCGGCGTTTTTGCTATCCATAAAGGCGAAAGCCCGATGCTCGTCAAAGAAAAAATGATGTCGTATCTAGAAGAAGCCGAACAAAAGCTTTTGGACAAGGGCGGGAGTGAGGATTAGCCGTGGCAGTTAAAAAGTTTTCGACGAAAAGAGTTCGCCGAGGCGGCGAAGAAGGCCACGATAATTCCGAGCGGTGGCTTTTAACGTATGCAGACATGATCACCCTTCTTATGCTCTTTTTTATCGTTCTGTACGCCTTAGCACCCCACAAACCCCTCATCAACGAAGATTTTGCCCAGACCTTCCAGACCATTTTTCAAGGCGCGAACCTCGGTTATATCATCCAAGAAAAGAACGCCAAAGGAACCAAGGGCATGATGCTCGAAGGCAAACAGCAAATTGATCCGTCCAAGGTTCTTCGTGAAAAGCGCAATACCCTGATGACGCGACTAGAGTACCGCCTAAAGAACATCATGCCGCAAAACCAATACAAGATCAGCGAAATTCAAGATGGCATACGAATTACTCTCTTTTCTGATACCTTCTTTCCCCCAGGTAGTCCTGAGATCAGCCCTCCGTCGGTGCCTTTTTTAGGAAAAGTCGCCGAAGCCTTGTCAGCCCTTCCTAACGCTGTTCGCATTGAAGGACACACAGACGGCAGTGCCGTCGAAGGGGACCGGTTTGCCAAAGAGTGGCAGTTGTCTACCGAGCGAGCTCTTTCCGTGCTGAACCTTTTTTTCAGCTACGGCTTTCCCGAAGACAAAGCATCGGTAGCCGGGTATGGCTCTACTCGACCTATTGCTACCAATGCTACTCCCGAGGGACAGGCCTTTAACCGACGGGTTGACCTTGTTGTTCTTTGGGACAAGTCGCAAATGTAACGTGCCAGTTTATGGTCTCAACCTAAGAACGGCAAAACCTGGACGGTGTGGTTTTCCGTGTCTACCTTTTTTATCACTTTAGTCACGACACCTTGCTCATCGAGGACGAAGGTTGTTCTCAAAACCCCGACCGATTTTTT
Organism: Spirochaetales bacterium; assembly: GCA_013044245.1. GTDB lineage: Bacteria > Spirochaetota > Spirochaetia > JABEVK01 > JABEVK01 > JABEVK01. The sequence continues at coordinate 5,269 of JABEVK010000034.1, forward strand.
ACCGTACAGGTTTTTTTCTCCCCAGGCGCCCCAAGCTTCCATGACAGTGTGGTCAGGGTCGCTCAGCAGTGTGAAAGGCAAACCATATTTTTCGATAAACTTTTGATGTGACGCAGAACTATCCGGACTAATCCCCAAAATGACCGTATTCTTCGCCATGAGCTGGGAGTGGCCGTCACGTAACGAACAGGCTTCTTTCGTACAACCAGGGGTGTCATCTTTGGGATAAAAATACACCAGGACTTTTTTTCCCCTCAACGACGAAAGCGTCACGCTGTTTCCCCAAGCATCAGCCAGGGTAAAATCCGGAGCTAAAGTTTTTTCTTGAATCATAATCACCTCAATACGAGGAAATTCACCATTTTTTTGGCATTGGGCAAATTTCTTTGACAATCCGTTCTTATGTTTCGTACACTTATGATATGGGGATTTCCATCAATGAATAGCGCCACCAAAAAGACTGTTCTCGTCATCGATGATGATGAAACGGTACTCGCTGTTCTCTCAGGTTTTTTGAATATGTTGGGCTATGAGGTAAAGACGGCTCTGAGCGGAGATGTCGGTTGGGAACTGTTTCAATCCGAAAAGCCCGATGCCATTCTGAGCGATCTGCTTATGCCGGGGGGCCTCGATGGATTAGCCCTGTTGGCAAAAATTCGTACCGTTAATCCCCTTTTGCCCTTTATCGTCGTTTCAGGGAAATCTGACGTGGATGAAGCCATGACAGCCATTCGTAAAGGGGCTTGGGATTTTATCGTAAAACCGGTTGGCTTTGAACAGCTCTCGACGATTTTGCATCGTGTTTGGGAACGAGCATCGCTCCTAGCGATGCGCCGCGATTACCAAACCCAGTTAGAAGCCGAAATCGCCTCACGAACGGCCGAGTTGCATCATCGCGTTAAGAACAATTTGCAAGTGATTTTGATCCTTCTCGATCTTCAGCGCGAAAATACCCACAATGCCGAAGCTCGAGAACTTTTGTGGGAAAGTCAGAATCGGATTCACGCAATGGCCGAGATTCAAGAACAAGCCTTTCAAGAAGAGCACAACGGTCACGTTGATCTGCGCCCCTTTCTTACGGGATTGGTGTTTCACCTGGTCAACGCACTGGGCTGGACACCGGTACTCACCCTCGATTGGGATATTCCGCCCCTAGAGATTGAGGCAGGAGCCGCCTTTTCAATCGGCTTAATCTTAAATGAAATCATCGCAACTGTGCTTGAAACGGAATTAACACAACCTGAAAAGGCGTCACTCTCGGTGAAATTAACACCCGGTCCTCCGCAGAGTTTTGAACTTACCGTCGAGGATTCTTGGGGAGCTATCAAAACTTGGCAAACGGAACAGGGGTCCCTGTCCATGAGTATTACTATGCTCAAAGTTCTCACAGAACTCGTCGAGGGACAGCTCAAATATGATCGGCGCACTCCGAATCGCATCACGGTATCCATTTTTCACGACAGGTCCCCCTCACTTCTCTAGTACGCTGGCGTTCTACCAGATTTTCGCTTAAACTAGGCTTATGGATACCCAACCATCGGTCTACGAAGCCCGCCAACACCCCCGTTACCGCGTTCTGGCTATGATCCGATTGGACTTTGGTCAAGAAGAATCTTTGACCGCGGAAACGCTCAATTACAGTACATCAGGAATTTTGTGTCGCCTCGACGTCTCTTTGCCGCCCGGTTCACGAGTTACGATTCTTTTGGAATTCGAGGGTGTACCTCTCGCAGTCGATGCCGTCAGCGTGCGTCAAACGCAAACCGAGAGCGGTTATGAGGTGGGTTTACAAATGCTTGAGTTAGCCGGTGAAGCCCATCAAAAGCTCATCGAGTTCTTTGAACAAGCCTCGTAAAGCCAGCCTACCCTTGTCTTTCGATTGACGCTCACGGTAAAAAGCAGGAAAATGCTTTTATGAACGGTGTTGAATTGCGTCCAGGGGTTTTTAGATCTCAATTTAATTTGCGCTATTCGGATGTTCAGGCACAGGGTCTGCTTTCACTCACAGCGTTTCTAGACTATCTACAACAGACAGCCGGTGATCATACCGAAAGTTTAGGGTTTGGCTACCGAGAACAGCGGTCTCAAGGGGCCTTTTGGGTATTATCCCGCTTATCGGCTGAAGTTTCTCGTTGGCCAGAATGGCCCCAGACCGTCCAGGTGGATACTTGGGCACGCGGACACAAGGGACTTTTAGCCTTGCGCGATTATGCCCTTTCGCAACAGGGACAGGTCTTGGCGAGAGTGAGTTCTGCCTGGGTTATGCTCAAGAACAAGCGCCCTCAACGCCCCGAAGCCTGGACAAATATCTACCAATTGGTTACTCCAGAACCTCCCCTCGAAGAGCTCCCCCCCAGTCTTTCCATGCCCGAGCATCGCCCCGAAGACTGGGCCCAGAACCTTTGCTATCATTCCCGTTCCATTGACGCGAATTGGAACGATATGGATATGAACGCTCACGTGAACAATCGTATCTCTGTTGGCTGGTGTTTAGCCGCACACCGTAGCGACTTTTTGAACGCGCATCACATTCAGCGTCTTGACGTCAACTTTATCGGTGAGGTTTTTGGCGATCAAACCTACAACCTCTGCTGGGAGGCGCCAGTCCCCTCAGACGACCTTGTTTGGAACTATGCTCTGTTTCCTACCGGTCAAGCCGACCCGGTTTTGCGTGCACGAATCACTTGGCGCGCTAACCGCTCGTAAGCCACCTGAGCGACATCGCGAGGATACGTCTTATAAAATACAAACCACAACAGCGCGTTGACGCCATAAGGTACTGTCGTAAGCCAAAACACGACAGGTAACAGTCCCACGTGCTGGGCAAAATAGCCAACGACAAGCGATAGCAGGGCAGAAACTCCCCCCTGAACTGTCGCAAACAAAAAGCCAAACGCACTAGTTCGCAGTTCTGGCAGAGTTAAGGCCGTAACCATGGGGTAAAAGGCCCCTGTCACACCAATCGAGCTGACTAGCCCATACAAAAAAAAGATCGGGTAAAAAAGCTCTGGCGGCCAAGCGACCTGAAGGCAGAGGTAGCTCATTACGGCGTAAACAGCAAGGTAGCTCTGCATTAAGATGATACGTCCGTACTTGGGGGATTTTTTTTCGGCCCAATCACCCAAGATCCCACCCAGTACTGAACTCAGGACATAACCTACGGCAAAAAACGCCAAAATGAAGTTGCTTTTTTCGGTCGAAAAGTGTCGTACCTCGTGGAGAAACGTCACAGCAAATGACATCAGCACAAGGCTGGTAATCATTACTAGACTAAGAGCCATCCACCTTAATGAGGGTGAGGCGGCCAGATCTTTCAATTCACCCCACGTAAAGCGGTGCTCATCGGGGCCGGTATCATCACTGGCACCACGACCGGGGTCGTGCAAAAACACCAGAATCAGAAGGCCGCTCAGCACGCTCAGACTCCCCAAAAGAACCATGGCGGCACGCCAGCCCTCACTCGACTGCGCAAACAACCCGATGATGGGAATAAAAATCACCATGCCAACACCGCTGATGGCACGCCAAAGACCAAAAGCACGCCCCCGTTCCTGGGGAGGAAATAAATCCGAGAGCACCGACGTACTTAACGGTTCACAGGCCACTGTCCCCAAAGACGCCACGGTGTACAAAATCAGCAACTCGGCCGGAGTTTGTGAAAAACCAGCCAAAATGGTCCAGATTCCCCAGACTCCGGTGACAAAGACTAACAGGGTTTTTCGAGAAAAACGATCGCCCGCCATAGACCAAAACGGGCCAAAAATCATTCGCGAAAATCGACTAATGCTGGTCAAGACTCCTAAAAAACTTAAACTCAAGTTCAAGGATTCTTGAATCAACGGGAAAAGATTATTGATCAACCCCCCGTCGGCATTATCCACGGTGTTTCCGAAAGCCAGCGTTACTAGCCCAGCCCAACGTCCCTTCTTTTTGGCTTCCAAAGCTCCCCCGATGCGTATTTTGTAACTGTTCGATCTATGACATCTTTGTAATCCGGTATTGACACTTAGGTCAACTGAGAAGACTATATACCCCATAGGGGTATGCAAATGGAAATCCAAACCCTCGATATTCAAGGGATGACCTGCGCTTCATGTGTCCGTGCCGTCGAAAGAGCCGTGGCCAAAGTACCCGGTGTCAGCGAAGTTGCCGTGAATTTAGCAACCGAAAAGGCCCGAATAGTCTTTCAGAACTCAGCGGACTTGACCGCCGTCCGGCAAGCTGTTCTTGATGCCGGCTACCAAGTGGCCACCCCGGAATCAGAGAAGGCCTCGACCGCACCCAACTACTTTTTTCGTTTTGTCTTGGCCCTTGTCAGCGCCGTTCCTTTGATGCTTCTGTCAATGAGCCCGGTCTTGGGCTTTCCCCTTCCCCCATTTCTCAGCTCCTCACCCTCACTTCTGGTAGCTCTTGAACTGCTTCTGAGTGTCCCCGCCATCGTGGCAGGCAGACAATTCTATACCGTAGGGTTTCGCTCGCTTGTTCACTTATCGCCGAATATGGATTCGTTGGTCGCCGTAGGTACAGCGGCCGCCTTTCTTTCGAGCGCTGTGACAGCCGTCTTGATCTTTACGTCAGGGTCTGGATCGACGAGTCACCTTGTCGATCACCTCTACTTTGACACGGGCTCAACGATCATCGCCCTGATTCTGATGGGTAAATCCCTCGAAGCCAGGGCTAAGGGCCGCAGTTCCGCTGCTTTGCGCCAGCTTCTGAGTCTAGCGCCTCCTTCAGCTTGGCTGGTAGAAGAGGGAGAAACTCGGCGTGTTCCCGTCGAAGAATTGCACCTAGGCGATATTGTTACGGTCAAACCCGGCGAAAAAATCCCCTTGGATGGCGTTATCGTTCAAGGTTCTTCGGCCGTAGAGGAAGCCCTTTTGACCGGCGAAAGCCTCCCTGTAGAGAAGTCGCCCGGGGCGTTTGTTTATGCCGGATCGTTGAATACTCATGGTTCGTTTCAATTCCGGGTCGAAAAACTATCTGGCGAAACAGCCCTAGCGGGAATCGTCCGCCTGGTTGAAGAAGCTCAAGGGGCAAAAGCCCCCATAGCCCGTCTGGCCGATACCGTTTCTGGGTACTTTGTCCCGGTCGTTTTTGGCATCGCTGTTGTTACCCTTCTGGTTTGGCTGGTAACAGGCCATAGCCTAGCGTTCGCTCTAACCAGCTGTGTGGCGGTTCTTGTCATCGCGTGTCCTTGTGCTTTGGGTTTAGCTACCCCTACGGCGATTATGGTGGCTTCGGGCAAAGGAGCTGACTTAGGGATATTTTTTAAAAATGGCGAAGCTCTCGAAACCCTCAACAAGGTCAAAACTGTTCTTTGGGACAAAACGGGCACTTTGACCAAGGGTAAACCTGAAGTTACAAGCACCTGGGTAGCGCCCGGACACGAGCTGTCAACCTTGCTTATCGATGCCACTAGTGTTGAGCAGAACTCTGAACATCCTCTGGCTGCCGCCCTGCTGACCTTCGCTCAGTCACAGGGAGTCGCCCCACAACCTGTCACGAACTTTCTTGCGGTTCCAGGACGGGGAGTCCAAGCCCAGCGTGACGGGGTCGCCCTTTTGGTAGGCAACGAGGAGTTTTTACGTTCTCAGGGTATCGACCTTGCGCAGGCTCCCGCTGAAACGGCCGGAGCCCTCTATGTTGCCCGATCTGGCCAGCTAGAAGGCCTTTTGACCGTAGCAGATAGCCTACGCCCCACCTCAGTTGCCGCGATCAACGCGCTTCATGCCCAAGGAATTCATACTGTATTGGTGACAGGCGACTCCCGAACAACAGCACTCAAGGTAGCCCAAGAGTTGGCAATACAGGACGTTGAAGCCCAAGTTTTGCCAGGTGAAAAAGCCCAAGTGGTAAAACGCCATCAAGGCAGGGGTGCCACTGTCTTTGTGGGAGATGGCATCAACGATGCGCCCGCCCTGGCTCAGGCTGACGTAGGTATTGCCGTAGGAGCAGGAGCAGATGTCGCGATAGAATCAGCGGGTATCGTTTTGGTAAAGGCCGACCCTCGCGGCGTCGTTGATGCGATCGCCCTCAGTCAACGTACCTTACAAATTATCAAACAAAACCTATTTTGGGCCTTTGGCTACAACGTCGTGGGCATACCCATAGCCGCCGGTGTCTTGACCCTCTGGGGAGGCCCCTCGCTTAACCCTATGATCGCGGCGTTCGCGATGTCCCTCAGCTCAGTATCGGTGGTGACTAACGCCCTCCGGCTGAAAAAATTTCATTCAAAATTTCCGCAGGTGGCCGAAAAAACTTTGCCCCTAGCGGAAGAAAGGAAGGTTACGATGAAGAAAATCATTACTGTCGAAGGCATGACCTGCGGTCATTGCGTCGCTCGCGTCACAAAAGCCTTATCCGGTGTTGCGGGCCTACGGGGCGTCCAGGTCGAGCTCTCGGGTCGAGCACAAGCCGAAACTGATGGTCAAGTTGATCAAACAGCGCTAGATGGTCTATTGAAAAACGCTGTAGAAGAGGCCGGGTATACGGTTACCCAGGTGCAGACTTTGGCCAACTGATGGAAACACCACACTGTGCTTCGTGTGAAGTTACACACCGTCCGGTGCCACTAAAAGAGGACATGCAAACACGGTTAAAAAGGATTGAAGGGCAAGTTCGCGGTATCGCTCAAATGATCGAACGCGACGCCTACTGTGACCACGTTTTGCATCAGGTTGCAGCGGCTAGGTGCGCCCTTGAAGCGGTAGGGAAGCTCGTCTTGGAGTACCATATACGGCATTGTGTGACCGACCGAATACGGCAAGAGGACCCAGAAATTATCGAAGAATTTTTGGGTACCATCAAAACGCTCTTGCGATAGATTTTGAGCAAAAAAAAGGCCCGGTAAAACCGGGCCTTTTCAGTACCTTGACTGCCCCTTAGTCGCGAGCAATCAACAAGGTTTTCGTGTCCAAAACCAAAGGCAATTTTTTAGGTTTATTGCCATGATCCTTAACGAGTTCCAGATGAACCTTGCCGTCCGAAAAGGCACGAAGGTTAATCATCACGGCAAAGGCATCCTGGAAGGGCTGTAGCACAGCAGGAACATCCGCACCCGCTTGAGCGCCTTCGTCCTTCAACGACACACTAAACCACACTTCAAGGTTGTTTTCTTTTGCAAACGAAGCAAAGGCCTGCAAATCAGCCGCTTTGGCATGCGCAAAATCATACTCATCAACGATAACCGTCTCAGCAGAAAACGCTTTGTCGCTTAGCCGCGCTTTGACGCTGTCAAAAATATGAGCCAGGTTACAAGCCTTGGGGTCAAAGTTCATGATCATCCGGTGGTGGATCATTTCATCATGAGCATCCATGGCCAGTTCGAGATTCTTAACTTTAGAAATCTCTGTAAAGATTTCTTCGTAATACTCAAGAATATGATCAGTCCGCGTTGAAAAGGTCACATGAATGACACCTTTTCCCTGAAGCAGTTTATCAGTAGCCAAATGGACTAACGCCGAGGTTTTTCCCACGCCATGACGGGCCGAGATCACCCCGAGATTACCTTTACCCACTCCACCATGGGTTGAACCGTCGAGAATACGCAGAGGACTCTGCTTAACCAGTTCTGTTTTTACCATCTGTGTCTCCTTCTTACTTCTGCAGAGCCTTACGCTTTTCTTCGTAATCTTTTCTCAGCTGTTCCGCCACACTGCTCGGTACGCGGGCATACTTGAGGAACTCCATGGTGAACTCAGACTTACCCTGAGACATGGAACGAAGTACAGTAGAATACCCAAACATCTCAGAAAGCGGTACTTCCGCTTCAATCCGGCAGAATTGACCGTCCTCGGTGGAACTGAGAATGACACCGCGACGTTGGTTGATAGAACCAAACATATTGCCTTGGAACTCAGTAGGACCTTCGAGAACAACTTTCATAATCGGCTCGAGGATCACCGGTTTCGCCTTCATGTACACTTCGCGGAAGGCACCAATCGCCGCCGATTGGAACGCCATGTCTGACGAGTCAACGGGGTGGGACTGACCGTCATTAATCGTAACGCGAACACCGACAATGGGGAACCCAATGAGGGTGCCTTTCTTGACGGCTTCTTTAAAGCCTTTGTCACACGAAGGGATGAACTCGTTGGGAATCACACCACCCTTAACCATATCGATGAACTCATAGTCTTTTTCATCCAACGGTTCAATAAAACCAGCAACTCGGCCGTACTGACCAGAACCACCAGTTTGCTTTTTGTGGGTATAGTTAAACTCTGCCTTTTCCGAGATCGCTTCGCGGTAGGCAACCTGAGGCATACCAGTTTTCACCTCGGCCTTATACTCACGCTTCATGCGTTCGATATAAACTTCCAAGTGCAACTCGCCCATACCCTGAATAATGGTTTGGTTTGACTCGGGGTCAACAAAAGTGCGGAAGGTCGGGTCCTCTTTGGTAAAGCGGTTTAATGCCTTAGCCATATTGTCGCCAGATTTTTTGTCAATCGGTTCAATAGCCAACGAAATAACCGGGGCGGGGACAAACATCGAGGTCATCGTCAACGACAACGAGTCATCGACAAAGGTATCGCCCGAGGCACAGTCGATGCCGAATAGAGCGCAGATATCACCGGCGCCAGCATCCTCGATGTCTTCCATGTGGTTGGAATGCATCTTAACAAGGCGGCCAATTTTAAACCGGCGCTGACTGCGCATGTTTCGCAGTTCCATCCCTTTTCTAATCACGCCTTGATAAATTCGGACATAGGTCAACTGACCGTATTGTCCGTCATCAAGCTTGAACGCCAAGGCCACGGTCGGCTCGGTATCCGAAACATTCAAAAGGACTTTTTCTTCGTTTTTGCGAGTATCAAGCCCATAGTTAGGCTTTTCAGCGGGTGAAGGCAGGTAATCAGAAACGCCATCCAAAAGCACCTGAACACCCTTGTTTTTGTAAGCGGAGCCAACAAACACAGGCGTTAACTCACGGGAAATCGTCGCTTTACGGATGGTCGCCTTGACGAGTTCAAGGGGAGGATTCTGACCGGCTAGGTGCATTTCCATCAGCTGGTCGTCAAACATCGACAACTCTTCTAACAGCATTTCACGGTATTTTTTTGCTTCTTCGACTTTGTCAGCAGGAATGGGTCGGTGCTGAACATCCAAACCATCTTCCCCTTCAAAATACACAGCGTCCATGTTGACGAGGTCAACCAGGCCCTCAAACTTGTCTTCAAGGCCGATGGGCAGGGTTACAAACACAGCGTTATGGCCCAATTTTTCTTTCAGTTGATCTCGAACGCGATAAGGGTTCGCCCCAGTTCGGTCAGCTTTATTGATAAAGGCTAGTCGTGGTACATCGTAGCGTTTCATTTGTCGGTCAACCGTGATGGATTGTGACTGAACGCCGGCGACAGAACACAACACCAAAATTGCGCCGTCAAGAACCCGCAGAGAACGCTCAACTTCTATCGTAAAGTCAACGTGGCCTGGTGTGTCGATGATGTTGATGAATTTATCTGACCACTGAACGCTGGTAGCTGCCGATTGAATGGTAATACCGCGTTCGCGCTCGAGATCCATCGAGTCCATCGTGGCACCGACACCGTCTTTACCCTTAACTTCGTGGATAGCGTGAATTCGCCCGCAGTAGAACAAAATGCGTTCTGTCAGGGTTGTTTTGCCCGAGTCAATGTGGGCGCTGATACCTATGTTGCGCATCTTATCAATGGCAATCTTCATGAAAAAACCTCTCTGTCGGATCCTTGAGAATCGTTATGGAAAATGTTCGCCTATTATAAGGTTTCCCCCCGTCTTGGACAAGGGAGACTTGACAGGACGTGGGGAAAATCTCGAGAAAAACTTATGAGAAAACGGTTAGGGCTTACTCACCGGTATAAGTTTTAAGCGATCCCACGGTTTAGGCGACCTAAAGAAGTCCTTTTGAACCGTTACTTCGGCCATGACAGGCGCCGTTGTCGTGAGCAATTTCACCTCTCCCAGGTCTTTGTTGTCTTTGGGATCTCGCCACGACAAAACCTCGCCCACTTCCAGTTTTAACGATGGCAACAACCACAGCGAAACTTTTTTGTTGTCAACGCTGACGATCATGCCGTCATAAACCTTGCTATTCACATTAACAAGCGCAGACCAGCCCGCATCGTATTGTGCGATAACCTTTTTCTGATCCTCTACTTGCCCTTCCAGCCCAGCAATTTGAGCTTTTTGCCCTGCGATTTCAGAATCCTTGGCCGCCAAAACTTGGGCCGAAGAAGCCAAAAGGCGCTCATACCCTTGAAAAGTCTCAGCTTGAAGAACATCCAACGACCGTAAGACACCAGGCACACTGTTCTCAAAGGGAATATTCTTCAAAATTGCCATTAAGCGTTGCAACTGAGCGATTTGTGTTCCCTGAGCGGCCCTTTGCGTGGGGGCGACTGCACCATCTTGGGCTAGGGGTGCCGGTAGAGGCGGAATTTCAAAACTTTGAGTGAGGTTTTCATAGGCACTCGTAATCGCCTGCACGTCCTCGGGCAAAGCTTTGGGATTGTATTTTAAGATCAGTTTGGCAATTTCGTCCGCTTGACGGTGACGAAGGGCCGCCAAATACGCCGCATGCGCCGACCTCAGACGTTCTAGGTTTAACTCGTTCGCCCGCGACATGGTTTGAATTCGGTCCTGGTAGAACGACTTAAGTTTGGACATTTCGATGTCAAATAATTTTTGCTGAGAATTGAGACGTTCTTGGTTTTGTTTGTTTAGCTTACCAATACGGTTGTCATAGCTATCAATTTTCTTTTGTAATTCTTGGGCCTGTTCTTCTAGCGGCTGGAGTTGCTCGTAGGCAATGGCGTTAATATGCCTGAGTTGAGCGGCTAGATGGCCGTTAATCTGTTCTTGTTTTTTTTGAAGCACGGCTGGGGGATAGTTTGCTACACTAACCATATCCAGTTGCGAATGAGCTTCCTGCCTCACCCGTTCTGCATCATCGGCTTGTTTTTGCTTAATGATAGCGATCTGATTTTTGACATCCGTAAGGTCATTTTGGTTCTTTTTTACCCCGTCAAACAAATCGCGAAGGTTCAAATCGTTGAATTGACCAATTTGAACGGTTTTTTGCTGATTGGCCTGATCGGACACCAACGTGGCCACCACAGCCCCCACCACCATGACCAGAAAAAAGCTGATTGTAACGATGGGGATCGTAAAACTTTTGTTCTTGGCGGTCTTGGCGAACTCAAGCTCCAAATCAAAAGTTTCTTCCCTGCTATCCGATTCAAGCGGTTGACCAAGAAAGTGGTCTTTCGTCACCCGGACGATATCTTTTATTTGCTGGTCATTGTCCATACACCATTCCAATATTGAGGAGGTTCAGCCCCGGATATTCGTTCCAAAAACACACTAGCCGCTTCTAGGCCACAAATTTTAAAGGCATCTTCAGCAGTACGCCAATCCCCCTCGTAATAAGCGCGAAGCGCTTTACCATATTGGGAAAAACTGTTTTTTAGGTCTTCGTCAATACTGCGCCGCAAAACCGGCCAAAAGACCTTCTTGCCTTCAGTTTTTCCTTTTACTTGAACCATATCTAATTCTAAGAAGTAGTAATCCCCGGTATCGGTTTCCACCTCGTTTTTGATTGACTCTGACACGATGACCGGAACGCGGTAAATTCGCGTTAACCCCTCTAGTCGTGAGGCCGAGTTTACGTTGTCTCCGATGACGGTATTGGTCATACGGACGTACGAACCAATGTTGCCATAAAAAACTTCTCCACCATCAATACCTACCCCGACTTCGATCATGACCGCCTTAAAGACCCGTTCTTCCTCAGGCTTCAAACTTCCTTGTTCAAGAATGAGGTCGCCTCGTTTTTGCATCATGACTTTCCGCAATTCTTCGGCAACGGCCTGAATCTCATAAGCGGCGGCAACGGCTTTGAGAGCGCGTTGGTCTCGGGCCCCTTCGATGGTACCAAACACAGCCAAGAGGGCGTCCCCGATAATCGACCCGACAATTCCATCCCGGTTTTGTATATGACGAATTGCCTTGTCATAATGCAAGTTCAGTAACTTGATGATGTCGTTTCCCAAGGTTTCTGTCATATACGTAAAACCCTTGATGTCGGTAAAAAGAATGGTCAGTTCCTGTTTTTCGCCTTCAAGACGAATCTGACGCTCTTTATACGCCCGGTAAGCCACGTCTTGAGTAACAAACTTACGAAAGATGTTCATAAGGTTTTGAATGGTGGCTGACAGCGAATTGAACGACAAACCCAAGTAGGTAATATCGTCGTTTGGGGCGCCCTTGAGCTCGATCATCGAGAGTTCTTGGGTTTTTTGCATTTTCATCAGACTGTCGGTGATGTGGTTGACATAGCGGAACAGGCGTTTAAGAACCATAATCGACAAGAACAGGGTGATAGCCGTCAAAATGAGAATTAAGAACCCTATGCTATAAAAGATCGTCCAGCTAGCCGCTAAAAAGACTTCTTGATCTTCGGCACGGACCAAAAAGGCTTTCCAACCCGCATGATACTTGTAGTAACCAAAGAAGGTTCTTCCCTCTGCCTGAAACGTCAAAGGACCTTCGGATATTCCACGTTTTTGAAGCTCAAGTAGATGATTCAGAGCCTCTTGATCAGGAAACGTTTTCCATTTGAGCGTAGGAGAAGCAAAATACAAAAATGATCCATCGTCTCTTAACCCAAACGCCATCGAGTTTTTGCGAGTAAGACCTGGCAACGCCGACTGAATCAAAGTTTTTTGGCTGTCGGGCAAGTTCTTATTGTAGGTGTAAACGTCAAACTGCGTACTTGCCGTGATGTAGTTTTCTTTCAGCTCCTTAACCAGCAGTTCATTCATGAGTTTGACTTGCTGAGCACGGTTCAAGATCAAATTGATGTAGTTGGTAGTAAAATTAGAAACTAGCAGAAAGAAGACAAAAAGAACGGCAATTTTCCCATACAGGGGAATCACGCGAGTCGACCCGACTTTATGAAAAAATCCGGACTTTTGAACGGCCATTCCGGCCCCCTTGAAACTTGACTTTCTTACTTATCGTATCGCCCTGGCTGTAATTTTTCAACAAAAATTCTCAAAGTTTTCTAAAAAATAACATTTTTCATCAATTTCTGACTTCTGGCCAAGAAAGAAAGTTTTGCTTAAGATGGTTTAATGATAATGTACTCTAGCGATAAAGGCAAAACTTTGGGGGACTACCATGAGTGACCAGCCGCTGTTTGATCTGGGGGGCATGTCCGAGCGCGATGCCAAAGAATATATCGCGTCGCTTTCTGCCCATTACCACCAGCTTAGTGCTGAATTAGAACAAATTTCTCTTGATCTTGAGGTATGGCATCGCCGGGTGCAAACCGCCGAATCAGCGGGTAAAGCTGAACTTGCCGACCAGGCTAGGGCACGGATAAACCAGTTGCTCGAAAGCCAAGTTAAGATCCAAACCGAGGCGCAAGATTTTCGGCTTGGACTCGACAAGCTCAAAAGCGATCTAAAACTGTTACCGCTCACCCAACGAACGATTGACCCTGAACTCTTGCTGGACGCGTTAGAAAAAGTAGCCGGCCCCACCGACCAGATTACCCCCCTAGCCCGCAAACGGGAAGCCGAAGAGGCTCTGGCCGCCCTTAAAGAACGCCTCAAGGGCGAGAACAAGAATTAAGCGTACGCTTGTATCTCGTGAAGGACGAGCTGGCGAAGACTCTCTTCGAGGCCAACCGAGGCCTCAGAAAAAAGCTTGAAGAGGTGAGTTTGTGGCATGGGGCCGTCAGGAACAAGGATGGGAGTCGGACTGATCCTCAGCTCTTCATCTTCGGCCCACACCCCCGTATACACGGCTCCTTTAGCCTTTTCCCAGGTGAGGGCGTGGGTGGGCTCACCGCCTCTCAAGATCACCAGTTGAAAACCGGTAAGTTCCCCACCCTGCTGAGCGTACCAAACATACAGATGAAAAGCTTCGTCAGAAAAAAACCGACGGTAGGCCCCCGCTTCTTGGCGGATGCCTAGGTACTCTTGTAGCATACAACCCTCAAGGCAAGTTATCGATCACTGAGGTACCCAAGTCGGCGCCCAGTTGGTGAAACGCCGAGGTTTCTGCTTCTTTTACCGACGCCCCCACGCCCCACCGGCCTCGTGTAACACTGTACAAGAGTCTACCCGTGGCAACCTCTTCAACCTTCACTGTTCCCGAAACACGAGCGGTTATCATATTGCCATCTTTACCTGTTTGGTCAACGCGAAATTCTCCCCAGGCAACTCGAGGAGTCCGTGGCGAACGGCTGGTCAATAACCTGAGGATACGTTCGTCCGACGCTCCCCCTAAGCCTTCCGACGATACCGATCGCAGTTGAAAACCTGCTTTGGTCATCACCTGAGTAAAACCACTTGAAGCCTCATTTTGGGCGCAGGCCCAGGCTATGGGGTACTTCAAAGCCGCCGAGACCACCTGGTAAGCGATGTTGAGGCGCGTTCTCCCCACGGCATCTTCGAGGGCATCCACCGGAGTTCGTGATTCATAGGGGACTTGTGACAGTCGGTCTAAAAAGGGACCGGCATCGAGCACAACAATGAGTTCAGCGTGGCCGGCAAAGTCAGGAGCAGGAAGCTGACACGTCGCAATACCATCTTGTCCCGTCATTTCAGGAACACTGCGAAGCACGAGGTGCCCGTTTTGTCTCACCTTATAATTAAAGCGTAACGAAGCACCAGCAACCGGCAAGGCATCGGCACCGGTTCCTCGGACAAGCTTCACCGCAAACGGCTGAGGAAAAGGCTCTCCAACAACAGTTGAGCGGGGATTTTCTTGTGCGATCAACGTCAGCTGTGACACCATAGTCGTTGCCTTACCGAGGTTTCTGGCAAAGCTGATGGCCCCATTGTCGACTTGAGGGTTCAAGGAAGCCAAGGCCGCTTGGGTGTATTGATCTAGGGCGCCTTGAATATCGCCAGTCGAGTTTAAAAGATCGCCTTTTTGTTCAGGTTTCGAGACGGAGTCGTCAATTTGTGCAAAAAGGGCCGCAATTCGCGCCTTTTCTTGGTCTAAATCTGCTTTATTATAGAGAGCTTTGACATAGAGGGTGAGACTTTGACCCTGCTTTAAAGGAAAGCGATCCGCGATACGAAGGCCCGCGATTTCAGCCTTAGACTGTGAAACCACGGTTTGTTCGACGCTGGTGCGAAAAGAATCTAACGAGCCTTTCGCTGTGGCACTTGTCGTGCTGGTGACTTTGACACCGAGGTACGAGATGATTTGATCGCGCAGATCGACTGCCGCCGCTTTTTCTGCTTGACCAGCATCGCCGGTAGCCGAGGTCCCCGAGGCGACAAAGACATAAGAGTCCCCCTCGGTCTGCGGGGTTTTGAGTACCCATGAGGGAACATTGGTCCCCAAACCGGCCGGCGCTGAGGCGCAGGAAGCTAACGTTAAAAGCAAAAGATAGCGTAAGCGCATGTCACCACCTTTACGAAAAAGGCCCGCCCTGAAAAGGAGCGGGCCCCGGTTGCGCACGGTTTCAATAACCGTACAAAATTTAGAACTTCACTTCTTTTTGAACCAGTTCACGAGCACGAGCTTCATCAGGAGTCTTGGGCTTGTCAGCAATGTTCGCGTTCTCGAAGGCCGCTTTAACCAGGGCGTTCAAGGTGTCCTTGGGCACTGAGTACAGGACGAAATACCGGTAGTAGATGCGATCCGGGTCAAGTGAACCATCAGGCTTCTTATATTCCAACTGAACCCAGAACTCTTTTTCTTGCTTGAAACCGGTTACCTGGGTATTGGAGATATTATGAACCACGTTTTCAAAGTAGGTTTCCACTTTGTTCTTATCACCAACCTGGGCTCCCTTGAAGCTGGTCTGAATTCGCTGAGAAATCGTCTGAGCAATCTGAGCCGCCGCGTCCATCTGTTTGGTTACGAGCTTAGCTCCATCTAAGTCTTTGGCGTCGCCGCTGTCAAACTTAAACAGGTAGACATCTTTGTACTGAGGCTCGGCCTGGAGCTGATCAGTATCTTCTGTCACCCAAGCGGGGACCTGACCACCCACAATGCTCAGCTGATTTTGAATGATCACATACGGTAAAGTCGCCTGGACTTCCGGTTTGGGAACATTCGCCGGGGGCGGAGAACTGGCGCAACCAGCCAGAAGCAAGGTTGCTCCTGCCGCCCAAAGGGCATTGGTTAATTTCTTCACTCTGCATTACCTCCCTAGACTTTGTTTATATCCGGGCAACGCCCGGATTCACCGCAAAATTATTTAAGGCCTGTGGTAAAGGTCAAGGCTCGTCCTCGGAGCATGACTTGATTCATGCCCTCTAAGCCGGGAATATTACCGCTGACTTGGTAGATCAAATCAGAAAGGTCAGCCGCTGTTCCCAAGTAAAATACCTGGTACCGAGATTCTCTTGAGGAAGCAGAAACCAAGGTCAGCAGTTTAACTCGTTCCGACAGTTTTCGTCGAAATTCACTCATCAAGCGCGGGTCGCTTGTATTTTGAAGCACCAAGTCGTATTTTAGCCCGCGGACTAACGTTTTGGCTAATTGGGCTTTCACCTGGGCCACAGCAACCGGCATCGCTTGCCAAACCGAAGCCTCAATCGCTCGAGTTTCGGCATCTAAGGATCCCGAAGGACTGACCGTCTGGGGGCTATTAAACGGCGTAGAACCCAAAAGTTCCCCCGTTGAAGGGTCGAAACACTTGATCAGCAGGTTAACTTGTCCCACCCACAACCCGCCCGATTTGCCTCCGGTGGCATTCACCGACAGTTCAATGTAGACCCCAGCGTTCAGCTTTTGGGCCACATATTGAATATAGCTGCCTGTACCCCCGGTTTCTTCTTGATAAACCTTCATATCTTCGGCTTTATTTTTTTCAACCTGAGACAGGTCCACCGCGTCATACCCGTTCGACGTCAACCAACGGTTAGCCTGGGTTGCCCCCGCCTGTTCGACACTTTTTGCGGCCGCGGAACTTTCGTTCCAGTACACCATATAGGTCAGAGTATCAATATACTGCCGAATAAAGCGTTGTTCCTGCGGGGTTGCCGAGCCGCCGAAGTCAGCCGCGGTTGCCACTAACGAAGCGGACGTTGGTGCTGAAACCGAGGCAGAGTCAGGTGGTAAAGCTCCCATGGCATTGGCCGCCGGAGTACCTACCGCGCCCGGCCATAAAATGTTGTTGGCCTGTAAAACTTGTTTGACCACAGAACGTTGTACGGGGATTTGAATCGAATAAAACCAGGTCCCCGAAGCCGAATCAAGCCCCTTGGCGACCGTAACCATATCCTCGGCTTTGACAAACTGATTGGGATTATCTGTGGAAAAAATCACTGTTTTGAGCGAGTCCTTATAAAAATCGTAACGAGCGCCCAGCAAATCGTGCAGGTATTGATCGACAGCATTCAGTTTGGCCTTGTTCATGGCTGTCAGAGGCGACTGATCCCGTCCTGAACCTTGGTACACCCCATCAGGGAGGGCTCCTGATATCGCTCCAGGCGCCGAAGCGCACGAAACAAAGCCCATGATTATAAAAAACGCTAGAAAGCTACGCAACTTTTTCAAACGAACCTCCCCTCTCCACTATAGCTCAAAATCGCTCGGTTTCAAGAAGAATGGGCAAATTTGTGGTTCTTTGTCGAGCGTTTACCTCTATTATCACGCTTTTCTTTTATGGTAAATTTGCGTTCAAGGAAGATTTTGTGAAGCCTACCCGTGCTGTGATTCACCTTCAACACCTTGACCATAACCTGGCCTTGGCCCGCCAGCTGGCACCCTTGTCTAAGATTTGTGCTCCCGTCAAAGCCAACGCCTACGGGCACGGCTTGGTCGAGGTGGCCCGCCACCTCAAAGAGCTGGGCGTCGAAGCCCTGGGTGTAGCAAGCCCCGACGAGGCTCACCAATTGCGTACCGCGGGGCTTAAAGGCCCACTCCTCCTCTTCAGCGCCCTTAATCCCGGGCAAATTGCTGAAGCCCTAGAGGCAGATGTGCAACCTTTTGTCTTTGATGCCCAGAGGATCCAGGCCTGGGGAACGATGGCCCGTGCGGCTCATAAAACAGTCAAAGTTCACCTCAAGGTCGATACTGGTATGGGTCGTCTGGGTTGTCCCCCCGAAGAGGCGGCGCGCTTGGCACGGCAAATCGTCCACGAACAAGGACTAGAACTGGAGGGCCTTTGTACCCACTTGGCCGCCTCGGATGGCCCTGGCCCGTTGAGTGTTCCCGAACAGCTCGAACGGTTTAGCATCGCTCGGCAAGCCCTGGCCGCCGAGGGCTTAAAACCCAGGCTGGTCCACGCCGCCAATTCCGGGGCACTTTTGGATTGGCCCGAGGCCCATTTTGATATGGTCAGACCGGGAATCGCCCTGTACGGCTACCCCTCACCGGCTCAAAAACGGCCTAACCCAGGGTTTCTTCCCCTGTTAGAATGGCGTTCTGAAGTGGTGTTTGTTAAAGAGGTCCCCGCAGGGACCACGATTTCGTATGGCTCGAAGTATGTGACGAAAGAGCGAACAAAAATCGCGACGATTCCCGTTGGCTACGCCGACGGTTGGCGGCGTTCCTTAACTAATAGCATGATCCGCGTAGGCGACGAACAGGCTCAGGTGGTTGGGACGGTCTGTATGGACCAATTTATGGTCGACCTTGGTCCCCATTCCGTTGTTAAAGAAGGGGATCCCGTGGTTCTGATTGACCCTTGGACGGACTCGATGAACGCTCAAAGGCGCGCTGAAAGTGCGGGAACAATACCCTATGAGATTTTGTGCGGGATCAGCGCCCGAGTTCCCAGGGATTTTCGCTAGAACCTAGTGCACGCGCTTCTTCAAGAAGGATCGCACGAAGCTCGGGAAATTGGCGAGCATAGCGCAGGGTTGCTTGAAAGAAGCCGGGCAGATCGCCGGTGTCGAGCCGCTCACCCTCGGCGGGGTGAAAAACAACCTTGTTTTGCTTCATCATTTGTTCCAGGGCGTAAACATGAAAGTACTCACCGGTGGTATGCTTTTTCCAACCTTCGGCTAAGTGCTCAAAAAACTCAGGAAGGTAGAGGTAGCGTCCCAGAGAGGCCTCGACGCTTGGTTCCGTGCCAGGAGCGGGTTTTTCAACAATTCCTTGCACGTGCTTGCCATCAGGGGCAAGCTTCAAAACACCGTAACGCTCTAGGTGAGGCGGGTTGTGCAACGACGCTAGCACACAGCATGAGGTAGTTTTCCAGGTTTGGATCAGCTGAGCCGCCAAGGGGACGGCACCAAAATGAAGGTCATCCGGGTAGGCCACCACTGCCGGTTCATCATCTAAAAACGGTTTTACTTGCAACAAGGCGTGGCCGGTACCCTTCATCTCTTGCTGTCGAACAAAGGTGAAGTGGGCGTCATAAGGGCGTATGGCTTCTAACTTCTTAACCGCTCCCTCGGCTCGAAAGAGGGCTTCTAACTCGACCTCGCGGTCAAGGTAATCTTCTAAAACTCGTTTACGGCGAGAGGTAATCACGATAATATCAGTGATACCACTGGCAATAAACTCTTCAACAATAAAGCTGATTGAAGGTTTATTCAGAAGGGGCAACATTTCTTTGGGAAGAGTTTTCGTTACCGGCAGGAAGCGGGTTCCGTAACCTGCCGCGACAATGATACCTTTCATGAAGGACGATTTTACCCTATCGCGCTCTTCCGGGCAAGTCAAAACGACATCCCCGAGTAACAAAGGATACTGTCATGACACGTTTAAACCTACCGAGAAATCTCACCAAAATGCTTTTAGTTTTGTTTGGTGTGGGAATCTTTTTGGCAAGTCTTGCCTCGTGTTCTCTTACCTCGGTGATCACTGTCTATCAAGACAACTCGGCAGATGTCGCACTAACAGTGGCTTGGCAAAAGCCGCTGTCGGCCTATTGGAACGATCTTCGCGGGCTTGATGCAGGCCTCCCCTCCCAGCCGCTTGAAGCCGAAGAAGCGCGTTCTGCTTTAGAAAAAGTCAGCAAGCTAGAGGCCAGCCCCTTGCAAAACCCCCGGGTTCAAGCCGGTCAGCGATCGGTCGAGATGTCGTTTCACTGGTCAGCTACCCCAAAGACCAACGTCTGGGGTCTTGAGCTTATCCCCACGCCCACGGGGGACACTCTGAGTCTAACGTGGAACCGACAAACGCTTGAGCGTTGGCTTGACACCTCCACCTATGCCCATTCCGACGCCCTGTCGGCTCTGCTCCCCGATGCCCAAACCACCCAAGCCCAACTGGCCAACAACTTGGCCTATGCTCTAGGTTCGTATTCTGATAACGCTCAGGCGTTAGTGGAGGGTTCGTATGTTCAGTTGGTTTTCAAGCTCCCGCGCCCTGTGAAAAGCCTTGAGGGTAACGCCAGCTACCAGGGGAATGTGGTGACCTGCCATTGGCCGCTGACCGACTTTTTGACTCATAGCGAAAAGCTGGTCGTGACGTATTAACTTTTTCTTTTTTTCTGCTTGACATAAAAGGCCTGATTTTTTATATTGCCTATGTCCGTCCCGTTAGCTCAGTGGATAGAGCGAGCGCCTCCTAAGCGCTAGGTCGGACGTTCGATTCGTCTACGGGACAACACCCTTAGACTCGACGTCTGATAGGCTCATCGAGTTAAGGGAATGTTCATTGGGGTGGTAGCTCAGTTGGTTAGAGCGCCAGCCTGTCACGCTGGAGGCCGAGGGTTCGAGCCCCTTCCATCCCGTTCAAACCAACCTTGTGACAAGGTTGGTTTTTTTTTGCTTTTTTAGTTTTATGCTTACGGCGCTGAGGTTAGACGTTGCCTGTTCTTAGAGGCTGGCCGGTCCAGGGACCGGGTCGTGGTTTAACACCGAAACAGCCGAAGTGTCATCGAGGGCATAGACCCTGACCCCATCCATAGGGAGTGTATTAACCGTCAACGTTGTGCCCTGCAACGAGTCGCTTGCCGTCGAACCCAACAGGCCCGAAACGGAGGCCGCGGTTACGGTCAAATGCGCTGTTGCTGTACTACCCGACAAATTCGCGACAATGATGGCTTTCTTTCCTGTGAGAGCTGAAGATATTTCAAAGGCCAAAAAGCTCGAATTATCTGTCGTCACCGACGTAATCGATGGCGTATTCCAGGCACCGTATTGGGTTCTTAAGTGCGCCAAGGCGCTGTGCCATTGCCACAGAGAATCGGTGGTCGAGGCGAGGGTTTGTTCCGTGTTCCAGTCAAACGGTTGGCGCATGTTGGTATCGGGACCGCTAACATTCCCCGGCATGGCAATTTCGTTTCCGTAGTAAACAATGGGAATCCCCTGCCCCAATAAGTCTAGTGCTGCGGCCAAGAAAATTTTTGGTGCGTTGCCATTGTAGGCGGTATAAGGTCGACTGGCCGCTAAATCATGGTTAGATTGAAATTCACCCAGGTCCCCACCGACGTTTTGTGCCGAAGTACAATCTTGAACCATATGTGAGGTTAAACTACTGACAGCCGACGCCCCACCACTGTTAATCGCCGAGATGAGCAGATTCGGCCAGGTAAAGTCGAGAACAACGTTGAACTCGGGCGTACCTTGGTCATTGAGGTAGGTCAAATCGGTAGCCGTTTGGCTTGAGCCCGTGTACCCCCACACCTCACCCATCATAAACTTAGCGGTGGCCGACGGAAAGGCATCCAAAACATTGGCACGCAGATTATCAAACCAAACATGGGTCGCCGGCTGGTCGGCGTACGTATCCGGTGCCGTTCCTTCATCCAAATACCGAGCCGCGTCCACGCGCATCCCGTCGAACCCAAAGGACATCCACCCTTTCACAACGGCTTGCATAGCCGCCGTAACTTGGGGATTGTTGTAATTCAGGTCAGGCATGCCACTCCCAAAAATCCCATAGTAATAACTTCCATTACCGTAGTGCCATATATTACTGTCGGATCCCGGCCAAATAGAAGTATTGCTGGGACCCGGATAATTGGGTACAGAAGACACCCAGGTATACCAGTCGCGGTGAAGCGCCGTGTTCGAAGACTCAGAATCGGTAAACCACGGGTTTTGGTTGCTGGTATGATTGGGAACAAAGTCAAAAATCACACGAATGCCTTTTGCATGAGCGGCGGTGATTAAATCGGACAAGTCTTGATTGGAACCATAAATCGCAGCAACGTCATTATAGTCAGTGGTGTCATAGCCATGCTTGTTCGTACTCGTCGTTGTTAAGGAAGAAGCGGCAAACACCGGCGACAACCATAAGGCATTGACCCCCAAGGCGGTAAAATAATTACTGTTCAGGGCGGCTGTGATTCCCGCCAGGTTGCCAGAATTGCCTAAGGCGCTCGTTGAGCCGTTTTGAAAAGCACTCACCCAAATTTGATAAATGACTGTATTTTGATGCCACCACCCTTGGGGTGAGTTCATAGCCACAGCAGGCGTTGCCGTCCCCCCAGGGACCGTTGAAGCTGGCAAGGAAGTGGCAACACTCCCTGATACCGCACTCGAGCAACCAAAAAGACCAAGGCTCAGCACAACGCTTAAACTTAGCACCCACGGTAGAGACTTTTTCCGCATCGATTTCATCCTTAACTCCTTGGTCACCCGGGGTTTCGCAATCAGACCTCGATAGCTATCAGCCCTCTAAAAGAAAGCGAAACAGGCGTTTCTTACCAGCCTTAAGCAAAAGGGCACCTTGATCAAAATGCTCTGGGCGAACTTGAGCTTCGAGAGAACTCACCTTTTCATCGCCTAAACTGACACCGCCCTGCGTGATAAGGGTACGGGCTTCGCGCTTCGAGGGAGACAAGCCTGCTTCGACCAAAAGATCCAGAACAAAAACCCCCTCGGCTATGCGTTGCGCACTCAAGGGCGCCGAAGGGATCGCCGATAGATCACTTCCGTGTCCCCCAAAGGCGGAACGAGCCGCCTCTTGGGCCTTCTGTGCCTCTTCTTTTCCATGGACGAGAGCCGTTACCTCCCACGCCAGGCGCGCTTTAGCCTCATTAATACGCCCATCACGGTGCGCACAGAGTTGATCGATCTCAGCGACAGGCAAAAACGTAAAGATTTTGAAAAACTTCGCCACGTCATCATCATGGACGTTTCGCCAATATTGGTAAAACTCGAAAACAGGCGTTTTCTCGGCATCGAGGTAAACGGCCCCTTTTTCGGTTTTTCCCATTTTCTTGCCGTCCGACGTCGTTAGTAAAGGGAAGGTCAACACAAAAACTTCTTCGCCACGCATGCGCCGCGTCAAGTCTATTCCCGAAACCATATTGCCCCACTGATCGTCACCCCCCACCTGCAAGCGGACGCCAAACAGCTCGTTCAATTTCATAAAATCGTAACTTTGCAGAATAATATAGTTGAACTCAATAAACGAAAGACCGGTCTCGTAACGCATCTTGTACGTTTCAAAAGACATCATGCGGTTGACTGAAAAATGCACACCAACTTCGCGAAGCATTTGAAGGTAGTTCAGTTTGAGCAACCACGTGGCATTGTCGGCCAAGTGTGCTCGTCCTGCGTCAAAGTCAAGAAAACGCGACAACTGCGAGCGAAAACGTTGAGAGTGGTCTTCGATTTGCTCGTCGGTCAGCATCTTACGCATTTCGGTTTTTCCGGTCGGGTCACCGATACGACTCGTACCTCCGCCGATCAAGGCTACCGGCTGATGTCCTAAACGCTGAAGGTGGGCCATAGCCATCACAGGCACCAAATGCCCCACCGTGAGGCTGGGGCCCGTCGGGTCAAAACCGCAATACAGCGGGACACTCTGGGTTTTTAGTAAGCTGTCTAACCCAGCTTCATCGGAACATTGCGCAAACAATCCGCGTTCTTTTAGTGTCTCTAACGCCGAGGCCATAAACCCATCCTTGTCATGAAGTAACAAAGCCGCATTATAGCCTGCCCCCTCCCCCCTGACAAGCAAAGCCAACGGCTAAGCCAGCCCTCTATAGCGGGTAGCTTAAGCCAATCTGTTCGCGAACGGTATCGAGTGTTTCTATAATTTCAAGCGTTTCTTCCAAGGGCATCAAGGGGCTTTCGGTCTTACCTTCGCGCCAACACCGAATGACTTCGGCCGCTTCTTCCCGCAAACCATTACCGACATAGGGTTCATTGTACTCTTCTACGGGCCGCCCCTGCGAAAGCACCCGGAAGGAACTCGGTACATAAAAGGGTGTCGCAACCTCT
Source organism: Spirochaetales bacterium (assembly GCA_013044245.1). GTDB lineage: Bacteria > Spirochaetota > Spirochaetia > JABEVK01 > JABEVK01 > JABEVK01. Next base: position 29,358 of record JABEVK010000034.1, read on the forward strand.
AGCCTCGCCTTGGTCCCGGTTAAACTTAACTGCGTCGGGGTTGAGGCCGACAGCGTCGTGGTCAACACGGCGTGGGCACCCGAGGCGTATTGAAAAATCATCGAGGTTTGAGCATCAACCCCCGTCATCGTAAAGTCAGCGACCGCAGAAATTTTTTGAGGCTTTCCTAAAATCAGCGAGGCAAACGACACCGGGTAAATTCCCAAATCAAGAAGGGCACCGCCCCCCAAGGCAGGGTCAAACAGCCGATGTTTAGGGTCGGGGACAAAGCTTTGACCATGGTCGGCTTGCAAACTCATCAGGGTGCCTAAAAGGCCCTCAGAGAGCAACTTTCTGATACGCTGAACATGGGGCAAAAACCGTGTCCACATGGCTTCCATCAAAAAAACCTTTTGCGACCGGGCCGCCGAAATCATCGCCCGGGCTTGAAGCGCGTTCATCGCAAAAGGCTTTTCGACCAAGACGGCTTTACCAGCAGAAAGCGCGAGCATGGTATGCGGATAATGCCAGGGGTGCGGGGTAGCCACATAAATCACATCGACATCAGGCGAATGGACCAAATCCTCGTAACGAGAAAAGGCATGCGGGATGTGAAACCGCCCCGCAAAGCGTTGTGCAGAAGCCTGTGAGCGTGAGCCAACAGCGGTGAGGTGAAAATCTGCTAACCGCTGACCATCTTCGACAAACTTTTCGGCGATTCCGCCGGTACCCAGAACTCCCCAGCGCGGGGGTGAAAGTGTTTCCATGGCTTTATCTTACCACAGGTCAGAAATATTTCTTAACTTTTTGTAATTTTCAGCTTGCGCCCTGGGTAAGGTCATGATAACGTTAATTTGTTAACAAAAAAAAGACCCCCAACGGGTAAGGAGTCCAAGCCACCCCGCTGAAGGTCAGAGAGAACACTGCATAACAGAGCCCCTCAAGAGGGGCTCTTTTTTTGTTTACTTGGCCGCCGCCAACATCGCTTTCACGTCAATCTTGCCGTTGTGACCGCCAAAGCCGTCATCAACACTCACAGGAGCAAAAGCGTCCTCGGTCCAGTTACCATTGACCATATACTTGTAGATGATGGTGGCATCGGGTTTAACAAGGAAGCTGATGACATGAACCGGGTGACCATTGGCCGCCATAACCTTGTCGAGTTGCAGACCAAGTTCAGGCTTCCAGCTTTCATAGTACCCCATCAGCTGAATTTCAGCCGCAGGAACACGGGTCATCCATGTCACAATGGCATTACCATCGCTGTTCTTTGTTACGGTGACACCGGGTTTATCCGGGACAGGAGCCCCCTTAACAATACCCAACACACCAACGGCCTTAGCGGCGGTGGCGATAGTTCCCGGCAACGGTAGAATCTGGATGCCACCGGCGCTGGCCGTAGCGGCAGGTGCGGCGGCCGAAGCGACCGGAGCAGAACCAGTAGTAGCGCATCCGGTAATCAGTGCGCCCGCGGCCAAAAGCCACAGAAGGGATTTCTTCATGAACAACTCCTTCGTATCCGTCCGAGACGGACCGATTAGTATTTGACTCGCTCGAAAAAACACCGAGGAGCCCCGGCAGACCGACTCACAAGAATCGGTCTGCCGGGCCTCCCCGAAAGGAACCCGGAAGGCTTTGCCGAAGCAAACCCTTAACTTAGCTTAGAACCAAGTTTCGAACTGGAAGCCGAAGCGGCTTTCTGTGTTGGAACTATTGGCGTTATCAGCGTGGAAGCTGTTAACTGTGGTCGTACCTGCGGCCGTACCTACATAAACGTCACCACCAACAAAGGTGTAGAACATGCGCAACTGAGGGCGACCCCAGAAGCCGGAGTTCAGCGACAGGGTAGGAGCCACAGTAACCTTGTAGTAGTCGGCGGTAGTATTGATGGAGTTACCCTGATACCAGGTTACCGAGTTTGTACCGAAGGTGTGGCTGTAGCCACCTTCCACCTGCAGAGACAAGTTATTGTTGAACTTGTACACGGGGCGAAGGGCGATACCGAGCTTACTGGCCTGATCTTCGTTTGTAACGCCAGACTTGGCAGTGGTGTACACAATGGCGGGCATTAAGTCCAGGTTAGGAAGAATGTTGTTAGCTTCGCCGAACACAATGAAGCGAACAGCCACGGCATCTTTGCTGGCCGCGGCGCCAGTATAGGCGTGTCCCAGGTTCCAGTCGGTACCATCGTTAGCAAAACCTAACTGAATAGCAGCTTTCGAAAAGCCATCAGCAATTCCGAAGAATTTGGGGAACGGATAAACAGCGGCAAACTGATAACCGTAGTCACTTTGTTTGCTATTACCACCGGAGATTCCGTATTGGTAAGAGACAGCCGCTTCCAATTCCATACTGCTCAGCGCGTCAATCCCCATGGTCATGAAAGGACGAACACGAAGGTCAGTGTTGAAAGGAAGGTAGTTTTCGCCATTAGCGCCATTAGCCGAGCCAGTCGATTCTACCGACAAGTCAACCATGCCATTGAAAGCATTGGTCACGCCAATACCTTCGCCGGAAAAGTCACGCCAGAAGAAGTCCAGGATATGGATATCGTCACGGCCAATGTACTTTTCACCGATCCAGTAAACAGCCTTAGGATCCCATGCAAAACCACCCATTTCTACGTAGGCTTGGCGCATCAGAATATCACCAACACCGCCATTACCATAAGAACCGGGGTAGTTACTGAAAGCCCCAGTGCCATTGAAGCCGTTCGAATTGATGACGAGCATCACATGGTACTTGGCCCAAGACCCATCAGAGGCGGTGTCACTATTAACCAACTCCGACTCCAGATAGTTTTGGTTGCCTTCGTTACCAAGGCGTCCAATCCAGTGTTCATCGACCTGACCACCGGCTGTATAAAGCCCAGGCGCAAACATTTCGCCTGAACGAGCATAGCCGTGGAACTCGAACGTACCGGCGAACAAGGGCTGTGACCCGAAAGCCATCAACGCCAAGGCACCCGCTACGAGACCACCTTTTACGGTCCCTCTGAAGGTTTTCTTCATCGAAACCCTCCTTTGTGAAATTATCTCGCCTGCCAGTCTCAGTCCCCTAGCCCTGAGTCATCCAGGGATAGCGCATACCAGAAACTGCTAGGCTAATTGCCAACGTGTGCAATTACCTTAAGTTAAACACCACCCTTGAGGTCTGTCAACTGGTTTTTGTAACCGAATTTCATCGAGATAGTTTTTTTCAAACTCAAATTCGAAACGTTTGCATTTTTTCTTGACAGGGGCTCCTCAAGGGTGTAAGGCATTAGAGGATGTATCAGAATTTTTTCTGACGTTCAGCTTTTTTTTATATAAAGGAGAAATCACCGTGTTGAAATTCCCTGTAAATAGTGTGCTAAAAAAAGGACTCATTTTAGCCCTGTTCGCATCCTTGCCCTGGCTTATAGGCAGTTGTTCCTCTTCCTCAGGCGGTTCGAGTACAAGTACGACAACGACCACCGCTACTAACGATGCCGTTCCTAACATAACGTTAGGCCTGGTATTTGATACGACGGGCACACAAGTAACCTTCAATTTTTGGAATCCTTCCGCAACCAATGTTAGCCTGTGTTTTTATAGCAACTGGAGTGACTCACTTGCCTCCCCTGTCAAAACTTTTCCGATGACCCAGAACACAACGACCAACATCTGGACGTATGGTCCTGTAGCGGTCAACAGCTTACCGACTTCGTCGGCAACAGGCAGTATTCCGTTGTACGATTATCAAGTTATTACTGGCAGTAGCAGTGTTTACACTGTTGACCCTTACGCGCCGTCGATGGCACAATGGGTCCATCAGGGTGCCAATACCATTGGCGGGGATAGTCAAGGCAAGGGTGCTGTTGTCAATTTAAGTACAGCCTTAGCCAGCGTGGGGACGACCCCCTACTTTGATGGTAGTAAAATGGTAGCTCCCGATGGCACCACCCCTGCTCCCTACACCTACACCTCAAATCGCGACGCCATTGTTTACGAAACAGACATCCGCGATTTTACGGTTGACCCGGCTTTGAACCTGCCTGCCAACCATCCTTTTGGTACCTATGAAGCCCTCATTGACATGCTACCGCATATCAAAAAGCTGGGTGTAACCCATATTCAAATCCTCAGCCCCCTTGAGAACTTCTACTATAATCAAACAATGATTGGAACAAGGGAAATGAACGCTTCCGAAACAAGCGGCGCTAACTACAACTGGGGTTATGATCCTCAAAACTACTTTACCCCCACGGGGATGTATTCTTCGGCCCCCAATGATCCCCAAAAACGCCTTCAGGAGCTTCTGACTTTGATTAACGCCATTCACAATGCTGGTATGGGGGTCATTTTGGACGTGGTCTACAACCACACGGCCAACGATTCGATTCTTGGCAATGCAGTTAGTGGTTACTACTACCGCACGACTTCTTACAATGGCGCGGGTAGTCACGATGTTAAATCCGAGGCCGAGTATACCCGCAATTTGATTGTGCAATCGATCATGCAGTGGGTGAACGTCTATCACGTTGACGGCTTTCGTTTTGACCTCATGGGCGTTATTGACAACCAAACCATTCGGGACGCCTACCTGCAAGCCAAAGCCAGCGACCCGCACATTCTGTTCTTAGGCGAAGGATGGAACGGCTATTATGGTGGTAGCGCTACCGACTATTTAGGAAACACGCTTTTTGGTTCCGATCAAAAACACGTGGGTTTCTTTAACGGTCTTAACGTCAGTATGTTTTCGGACAGCTTTAGGCAGATTATGAAAAACGGCTACCCCAGTGATGGCTCACCGGCATTTATCACCGGTGCGGCAGAATCCTACGCCTACATGTTGAAAGATATTTCTGGGAATCCCAACGACGGCGGCAGCAATTCGGTTTGGGCCACCCTTTCGGGGGGAACCTTCTCGACGAACAACGTCGTCAATTACTTATCAGCACACGACAACCTGTGTCTGTATGACATTGTCGCCGACGCAGACAATTTGGGCAAAACGGCCGCCGACTACAACACAGCGTTGCAACGGATGCAAGTGGGTTACACGGTGCTGATGACCAGTCAAGGGTTGGCCTTTATGCAAGCCGGGGACGAGATGTTCCGTACAAAAGAAGTTCCTGCAGGGACTAGCGCCAACACCAAGATCGCCTCTAACGGGCGAACCTACTGCGATAACTCTTACAACGCCAGTGACGCTATCAACCAGATTCTTTTCAGTGCTGGTGAAACCTATCCCCAGACGACCGTCGCTGTTTCGCCCTACACCAGCGATCCGATCACCGCTAACTTTACCAACTATGACACCAGCACCGTGGGATACAAGCTTTATCACTACGTGCAAGGCCTCATTCAGATTCGCAAGAGCAGTGACGCCTTCCGTCTGCCCGATGCTGATATTGCCACCAATATTGCAGGACTAGCTTCTGATCAAGGCACAGGGGCCGTCAACTCCTTTGGTTATAGCTTAAAATCGTCGGATGGCCTCCACACCTTCTATGTCTTTGTTAATGCCGATAACAGTTCTCACAGCTTTACTCCAGGGGATCTCACCACGGGTACTGTTTTGGCGGATGGCGTTTCGGCCGGCTTACCTGGAACCGCCGCGACATCGTATGCGACAACAACGAATAACCTTACGGTAACTTCAAGTAAAGTTACTGTTGGGCCTCTCAGTGCCGCCATTATCGAAATGTAACAAAGGCGGCGGTTGCCGCCTTTGACTGTTCAAGCTTTCCCCCGCGTGGTACACCTTGGGGGAAAGCTTTTTTTGTAAGGAGCCGTCATGAAATTTTTTCGGTTTTCACGTTTGCAGTTAGTTTTTTTCAGTCTCGTGGCCTTGTTGGTGTCTGGTTGCGCTTCGGCCCCCAGTGGTAACGCCACCACTTCGGCACCCTCTGCCAAGGTCAGCGAAGCACCTGTCCCTTTATTAGGTGTCGCGAAGGACGCCCCTGGTTGGTGGAAGGCGGCCAAAGGCCCTGCCTACCAGGTACTCGTCTACTCGTTTGCCGATTCGAACGGCGACGGATGGGGTGACCTCAAGGGTCTT
>JABEVK010000003.1 GCA_013044245.1 Spirochaetales bacterium
AATACAGGGACCACGTTGAGGGTGAAAGAAGTTTCTTGACTTCCTCGACGGCTAAGATTCCTCGGGTCTTAGCGGCCTTAGACAGGGGTTTGATAGCCTCGGCAGGGTTAGCCAAGATTATTCCTCTTCTCTGGGCTTCCCCAAGGATGGTTCTGAGGTTCGATAACAGGTGGTCGCCGGATTGGTGAGACAACACATCATCCTTGAGGCACAAAAACCACGTTTCAATCTGAGGCGCTGTGATCTGGTCCAAGAGTTTCTTACCCCAAGCGGGAATCAGATACTTTTGAAGCTGTTTATCTTGGTTGAAGGAGTAGCTCCGGCTCATGGGGAATCCCCGCTGTTCCCGGTACTTCAGGTATTCTGACTTGCCGATGATCCAGAAGTTTTGGGCGAAGGATTGGAAGGTGTGGGCTTTTTGGGGGTTAGCCTCGGGAATGAGTAAACCGTCGCCTAAAAGCTTTTGGCAGTGATGGCGGGCATCTGTAATTGTAACGCACCCCGTGGAACGGGCCGTATGACGTCTTCCATCGGGGGAGTACGCATAATAATAAAAAACCTTGAGACCTGAGGGCAACACCCTGGGAAACAAGGTATAAGGGTTGTGAAAACGCATTTCAGCGTCCTTCTCCAGCAAAACGAGTTGATCACATATCTGATCACACGGCTCGTAGCGACGGATTTAAGGAATTGAAGTGTCCTATACCAGGACCACTGAAATGTTGTTATTTCTTTGGAAATTAAAGAATTAAGGCCCCTTTTGGGGGCCTTTTTGAGGATGCGGCGAAGAGGACTTGAACCTCCACGGACTAATGTCCACAAGCACCTCAAGCTTGCGTGTCTACCATTTCACCACCGCCGCAGCGTGCGGGAGATATTTAACCAGAATTCGCCCCAACGTGTCAAGATTTCACGGCTTAAGAAAACAACAGTCGCTCAAGTTCATCAAGCCGTCGCCCAAAGACTTCCATAGCACGTTGGATCGGCTCAGGCTGTGACATATCGACCCCAGCCTCTTTCAAGGATTCCAAGGGGAAACGAGAGCCACCTGACTTTAAAAAGCCTAAATATTGCTCGCGCTCTTTTTCGCCGCCTTTCAGAACACGATCCGAAAGTGCAATCGCCGCAGATAAGCCTGTTGCATACTTGTAGACATAAAAAGCATTGTAAAAATGAGGAATTCGCAAACCTTCTAGCGAGGCCTCCTCAGGAAGTTCAACAGCCGACCCAAAATAGGCGCCTAGTAAACCCCGATAGGTTGAACGGAAGTATTCTAAGGTTAGAGCTCCGCCCTCTTCTGCGTGTTGATGCACAAGGTGTTCAAATTCCGCAAACATTGTTTGACGGAACAAGGTAGCAACGGTATCTTCGACCAACTTACCAAGTACGGCGGCTTTTTCTTTTTCCTCTGACGCTTGATCTAAAAATACTTTCGCCAACAACTGTTCGTTGAAAGTCGAAGCGACCTCGGCTTCAAAGATGGTATAGCCGTAATGCTGGTAGGGGTTGTGTTTTTTTGAAAACCAGGAATGCAGGGAATGCCCCGCTTCATGCGCCAAGGTAAAAACATCCCGCAAATCCTCTTCTTTATAGTTCAGTAAGATGTAGGGCACGGAATCATAACAACCAGCAGAAAACGCTCCTGACCGTTTGCCTTTATTCTCGTACTTATCAACCCATCCACCGGTCAAACCTTGCTTCAAAATCGCTTGATATTCGCTCCCCAAGGGAGAGACTGCCTTTTCCACCAGTTCAACGGCTTCTTCATAGCGAGTCACGCGACGCGCTTCGGGGACCATGGGGGCATAAGCATCACTATGGTGCAACCGTTCGACACCCAAAGCTCGGCGTCGAATTTCATAGTATCGATGAAGAAGGGGCAACGAGGCACGGACTGTTTGGATCAAATTGTCGTAAACAGATTCAGGAACATCGTCGGCGTACAGTGCCTGTGATCGACTCGAGGCATAGCCACGGGCTCTAGACATCCAAACGTCTTGCTGGACACTGGCCGCAAACAAACTAGCTAAGGTATTGGCATGGGCACCAAACTCTGCATAAAACTGCTTATAGGCAGCCTGCCTGACTTGGCGGTCAGGGTTTTGCAAAAAGACAGAGTAACTCGATTGTGATAGCGGTAAATCCTGACCGTCCACGGTCAGGGTGCCAAAATTCATATCAGCATTTGTCAACTGCGAAAAGGTCTTCGATGCTGAACCGCGAACCTCGCCACCAAGCGCAAGGACACGTTCGGCTTCTTCACCCAAAACATGTGCTTTAAAACGGCGAAGCTTAGCCAGTGACAGGCGGTCTTCGGCCAAGTATTCTTCTTGAATCCACGTATTCCATTGTTCATCGGCAATCGCCAGGATTTCAGGAATCAAATAGCTTGAGGCGGCGTTTGCTTCGGTCACCACAGCGTAAAACCGCCCCATCCTCTCGTTTGCCGCCGTATCAACTACGTCCTCTGTGACTTTCAAGTGCGCATACTCGCCCAGTTTTTCGGCTAACCGTTCCCACTGATGCGAAAAATCCACGGCCTTTTTCAACGCTTGAGGAGAGCTAATCTGCCCCTCCCACGCAGGAATGCCCTTTACGAGCTCTTTGAGTTTAGAAAAATCTGATTCCCAGGCGGCATCGTCAGCATACAGAAGCGATAGATTCCAACGATCACCCGCAGGAACTTCCGATCGGGGTCTAACTTGAGGCATGTTTACTCCTTGGCTCTCGGGCCTATGCTAAAATTACGGATGAAGGGTCAAGTCGTCTAGCAAAACACCCAGCCGTCGGGTTGCTCGGGCGCGATGGGAAAGCTGATTCTTGACTTCAGGCGGCAGTTCAGCGGAAATTTTTCCCAATTCGGGCAGAAAAAAAATAGGGTCATAACCAAACCCGTTCTCGCCACTCGGCTGGTGGGCGACTTCGCCTTCCCAAGTTTCTTGAACAAGAAAATGCCGCTCGGCAGACAATACCAAGACCAAGGCGCAAACAAAGCGGGCTTTTCGGTCGGTACGACCTTCCAATTTTTTCAACAAAAGAGAGTTTTTTTCTGTGTCGCTCAACGCGCGTCCCGCCTCTTCTGTCCCAAAGCGGGCCGAGCGAACACCGGGGGCCCCGTGTAAAGCATCAACACAAATACCAGAATCATCAGCCATTACGGGGTAACGCCCCTGTGCTGCTACAAACAGCGACCACGCTTTGCCGAACGCGTTACCCCTAAACGTATCTTCGGTTTCGTCATGATCCCAGCCGGCGAGCCCGACGTCGGCGGGGAGCAACAGGTGGTGCATCGGCCACAACTGAGTCAGCTCTTTTTTCTTGTGCGCATTGTTTGTCGCGAGAAGTATGTCCATGAGCGGCATTATAGACGACGGCTAGGTTACGTTTCAAATAGTGCATTCCCGAATCGATCGTTCCCTTAGGGATTCCCGTCACTTTAGCGACTTGTTCGTGGGTTATGCTTGTTCGCGTACCTTGTAAACGGCTCAGGCTATCCTTTAAGGTTTTTTTTAAGGATTTGTACTGTTCTCTATCCCTGGCAAACTCTTCTGAGGTCGTAGGTAAACGCATTTTCTCTTCTAGATTCCAACTTTTAATCAAATTTTGGGTGTAGGCCGAAAGACGAGTATCATACTGACTCATACTTTCATCCTCAATTTTTTTGAGTTCCAGTCGGTAAGCTTCTAATTCCTTCGGGTCAAAGTCCAGCTGCCGACAAAACTCTTCAAAACACGAAAGGCTGGCGTAGTCTGCACAGTGCAACAGGGCGACCAGGAGTCGCTTCCGCATAGCCTTTGAGATTTTAGACTTGGTCGCCAAGTGATTCCATAAGGCGGCGTCCGAGTTTTGATTTTCTAGCTGAGTTTCTGGCGAATCGTAGTTAACCGCTGAATCACTGTAGAGAAAAATCAAAAACTTGTTCATTTTCTCGTCTAGGATGAGCTTTTTTCTATAATCTATCAAACGGAACTTCACGACACGATAGAGATAGTATTGAAATGGTTTGCCACGATACTGAAACATATCGATAGCTTTGGGAATCATAGTGTAAGCCGAAGCAACAAACTCCTGGTTTTCTTCGTCACGGAAAGGATTAAATCGTTTTAAATAGCGAAATACTTCGTGAGTTGCCTCTAAAATCGCTTCAGCTTGTGAAACTGTGCCGGCCTTGTACCCGAGGATCATTTTAGTGAGCGGATCGTGTTCCATAGAGCCTCCGCCCATTGTTAAAGCAAGAACGATGCCAAACAATGTGGTCAGAGATTTGGGCCGTATATTCCCTGTGAACACCAATAACAGACTCAGGACCTGTTACCTTTGGTTACGGACGCCTCTGTTTACGATAACCCAACATTGATCAAGCTTGGGGCTCAAAGTAGGGGCGCAAGGCGTCAAGAATTTTCTTCTTGACCTCCGGCCATCGTCCTGGGCAAGAAAAACCCGATGCCCGGATATGCCCCCCCCCACCAAAGACTGCCGCTAACGAAGCGACATCGACAACGTCTTTAGACCGTAAACCACCCGTCACTTTATCAGGGCCCTCTTGGCGCAACAAAACAACAACAAGGTTTCCGCTCACCGACTGCAAAACCTGGTAAATCATGTCTGATTCGCGATTCTCTGCCCCTAATGCAACGCGATCCTTTTCCTCTTCCCACGAAAACAGAACACGGTTATCCCAAAAACTTTCCACACGACTGAGGACGAGCCCCATTAATTTCTGGTTCGCCAAAAGCCGCCCGCCGTTAAGGTGCTGAAACACCGCTTTCGGCGAAGCTCCGGCGTCTGTTAGGCGCGCAGCTGTATGAAAAGCCGGGCTTGATCCGCTTTCAAGATGCCGAAAAAACCCCGTGTCCGTGCATAAGCCCAAGAGAAGCCAATACGCCTCCTCTTCTGTTGGGGCACCCAATAACGTGTGAATGATCCTTTCAACCAGAAACGTCGTACTTGGCGCTTTAGGAACCACCCAACGGACATCCCCGAAAGGCTGACCAACTGCGTGGTGGTCAACCACGGCGATAGGCAAAGAACCCAATTCCGCTTGAAGTGACCCTAACCTTTCGGGCGTTGAACAATCAAGAACAACAACGGCAGGGTTCTTCGTTTTGAAAAAGGGATCTATCGTTTCAGAAAAAAGCGGCTGGTAGCGGTTAATCTCCAACCGTTTAAACGGCCCTTGGTTACCTTGAAAAACCTCGTACCCTAGGCGCTTTAACGCTGAACCTAGGGCAAGCTGCGAACCTATACAATCGGCATCAGGGTCCTGATGCCCAACCAGAATAAAACTGCTGTGTTGCTTGAAAAAAGCAACGAGATCTGCTGGTGGTTCCACGACTCAGTGTTCAAACTTAAAGTCAATTTCCTGATTAGGATGGAAAAGACCAGATGTATCGGCGGTGTCACTCAAAATCCCCCAACTGGGGCTGTTAAGATTTTGTTCCGCAAAAATGCGCAGATGGTGAAACTTACCGTCTTTCCAAAAAATTTGCATGTAGGGGTATTGTGGGCCATTACCATAAAGGATTTCTGCCTTAGCGAAACCGTCCGTAGTTGCTCCCGTCGATTTGTAGAACCACTGAATAGGCACATAAATCGTATGGGGGTTTAGCCGGTCGTCCAGGTAAACGACAACATAGCCTTCTCGCGTACTGGTAATTTTCTGAATAAAGACCGTCTTGGCAAAAAACGGAGACTGAACAGACTGAGCACTGACCGAAGCCAGCATTCCGGAGCCAAAGAACAAACTGATGAGAAGTACCAAAAGCTTTTTCATGAGGGGAAAGCCTCCTACTGTTTAGTATAAGAGGCAAACCGACGACCTGCAAGTGCTAATGACGCAGGTCGATCAACAAGCCATGAAGCTCATCGACACGACGCAAAATTTCCAACTTATCCCGCTGTTCTTTCAAGATGTAGGCACCCAGTTTTTCAAGCTTTTCGTCAATCACCTGGAGCAAAAGATACTTAGGCTTTTTCATGTCTTTTCGCAGGCGCCCTTCTACTTCAGTCAACGCAACCGACCGATCTAAAACCAACTTAATAAAGCGCCGTACTCTTTCTTTGTAAGCTTGAACATTTTCAGGCCCTGGATAAGCCGCTAAATGACGTCCCGATTCTTGCACCTCATCCAGAAGGCGTTCGATATCGGTATCAGTCAAATTGAGACTTTCACTCGCCGTGGCTTTCGCTACATCCGCTTCATGAGCCTTAGTCAGAGCCGAGACGAAGCTAGATCTTTTGGAGCTCGCCGCCTTCTTGGACTTTCTGTCTTCGGGCCGAGTCGGTAAAAACGGCTGAAAAGCAACCTGGGACTCAATTCGGTCCACAGATTATTGCTCCCATTGAGACAAGGGGGAGGCAACTTTTGCGGTGGTATCGATTTTTAACACATACGAGGACTGCAAGTGTACGGCATGAGGTCCCTCTTCTCGAATACGGGGAGTAATGCAGGCGTACCCATCCAAAATACTCCCGCGTTCGATTTCAAGCCGCGGCGAATAAACATTGCCCAACACGACAGCAGAGGCCAACAGGACGACGTGCTCATCCGCATAGATATCTCCGCGAAAGACCCCCCCGACCACAACGTCGCGGCCGTGAAGCTCGCCCTTTGCTCGTCCCGTGACCCCCACCAGGATGCGGCCGGAGGTTTTGATAGAGCCTGAAAAATCGCCATCTATTCTAAAAAAACCTTTGACAACAAACTCGCCACGTGCCGAAGAACCTTCGCCGATTATGGTATTGATAAACGCGGAATCAAGGGAAGCGGGCACTTAGGGTCCTTTCTCGTCAAACGACTGGCTAGATATCGTCAGGTACTTAGTAGGATCAACAACTTGCGTTCCGATCATGACTTCATAATGCAGGTGTGGACCAGTTGAAAGCCCCGTAGAACCGATGGCACCAATCACTTGGCCACGAGACACATCCTGTCCTTTTGTCACGTAGATACGAGACAAGTGCGCGTACCGGGTAGAAAAGCCGTAATTGTGTTTGAGAATAATGTAGTTACCATAATCGAAGGGTTCATAACCAATCTGCGCCACCTTGCCGTTGGCCGTAGCCACAACGGGCGTCCCCAGACGTTGAGCAATATCAATGCCCTTATGCAAGTACCATTGACCGGTAAAAGGGTGAATTGCTGGTCCAAACGGGTTCGTGATCCAGCCCCGAACGCCTTTCAAAGGCCACAAACTCGGGATATCCACCAAAAGTGATTTTTCGGTTGAAAGCGCATTATTGAGCTCTCTTAGAGGCTCAGTTGTTGCCGCCATAAAGTTGTGCAGGTTTTTCAGCTCACCCACCTCAGGCACCGCTCCGCCATCGACCTGCTGAAAATTCAGCAACGATGCCAAATCGCCATGCATCTGGTTATCAGCTTGCACCTTGGCAGGGGCCACCCCCACCGTCTTTAAGGTTGAATCCAGCGTGTCTTCAAACTGGCCGGCGACCCGATGGAGCTGTCCCACCTCCTCGCGCATCGTGTCGAGGTTGGCCTGTGCTGTATCAAGGCGATCGCTTTTTTGGGCCAACATTCGATTCACGCTCGTAAAGCTGGTGATGTACCAGACAAAGAACACAAAGACTACGGTGGTCAGCAAACCTAAAAATGCTAAAGCAAACACAGAAATTTTAAAGTTGATGATTTTTCGTTCAGAATGCGGAATCAGCATAATGGTAAAGTTCTGACGCCCAAAACGCCAAAACTTCGCCCAGGCTTCCCCGAGCTTTTTACCAGCCGACCCTAACCCTTTGCGAGTTTGGTGAGCAACGTTTTTTTCCCAATTCTTATAATTCTCGACGGGGGACAAAATCCACCCTCCTGCTTCTGGATAAAAGTTCGGTTATTTTGAGGCTACACTTAAACCAAGCCTTTGTCAATTAAAGGTTGAATAATCAAGGTTGACCAACGCGCCGTTGTGTTGTAACTTAAAATCGCTGTTACTGTTTACCCCCGGACATGCTTAACTCGCCTCATGTGGTGAATGCACTCAGGTCCGAATCGTTTTCACGGAGACCTTATGAAACTTTTCGACACTCATTCGCATCTTAGTCTGATTCATGATGACCACATTGAGCAACTGCTTTTAGCGCAAGAAGCTAAACGCGAAAATGTGCTAGGTATTCTTAGTATCACGAATAATATTCAGGATTTTTTCACTGTCCATGAAAACCTTAAGACAGCCTCCAATGTTTTTTTTGCCATAGGGGTTTCGCCGTCCGAAGTCTTACATCCTGGTCGCGATTGGGAACAAAAAATTATTCAAGGAAGAAGTCTCGAGCGCGTGATTGCCATCGGTGAAACCGGCTTAGACTACGAGAAAAAGTATGGCGACAAAAAATCGCAAATTGATTTATTCCTGCGTCAGCTCGACCTTGCCGCACGCTTAAACCTTCCGGTGGTGATTCACAACCGTGGAGCAGGCGATGATCTGTTGTCGATTTTAAAAGATAAAATCCCGCCGCGTGGAGCCATTCTTCACTGCTATTCCGAAGATGTATCTTTTGCGCAAAAGGTGCTGGATTTGAACGTTTGGATCTCATTTGCTGGCAATGTTACCTACCGCAATGCCCGCCAAATTCAAGAAACTGCGGCGGGAATGCCCATTGAACGCATGCTAATCGAAACAGAAAGCCCCTTTATGATCCCCAGCGAACACCGAGGCAAGCGCAATAAGCCCTCATACCTCCCATCCACCCTTTATCATATAGCCGATCTGCGAGACGAAGACCCCGAATACGTGGCTGAACAACTCTGGCTGAATAGTCTTGAGGTTTTCGGCTTAACGGACAAACTCGCTTAAGCAAACTCGCCACGAAGCCCTGCTCGTAATAAGCATCCCACACTAAGCGTAGTACAGGGTTTCCGAGTCCTGGGGACGGCCCCAAGGGACAGAGAAACTCAAATCAGAAGATTGAGAGTAATAACGGTCAGGTTGCTTTCGCGAATCTGGTTAACCAACGATTCAAAATGCACCCCAACCTTCTGGCATTCCTCGGAAAGGTAAGACAGATAGTACAGGCCAAGCTCGGTACTGCCAGCGTTTTCGTCAGGCCCTTCTTTGTAAAATTCCATGAGCGAACGCTGTTTAAGTTTTACGCCTTTGGTGTCGTCAATACTTTTTTTGAGGTCTAAGAAGCCCGCTTCTTTGTTATAGATCTTGACCTGAAGACGCTCGCGGGCGGCTATGGCTTTGGCGTTGTCTGCGCCGACCTTCCACGAAAGAAAAACATTTTGGTCGCGCGCCTTCATTTCTTCGACAATCATCTTGCGCATTTCGGGGTCGTACATGACTGTCATGGGGTCCAAGGTTCCCTTGTATCGCGCTTTAGCAAAATTTTGCATGTTAGAGTTTTCGGCCATAATCGCCAGCTCCATGGTCATCAGAGACAAATACTCGGCGATTTTCGCCTTAACCATAAATTCCTGCAGAATGACTTCTATTTCGTTGAGCAGGGGCAAAAGTTCGTCAGAATCCTTAAAGTTGGTCAAAACAAACCAAATCAACGGTCGCAGATTGTTCAGAAACTTTTCGGCTAAAAACAGCTGAACGTTTTTTTCTTCAGGAAGCAGGGTGTCATTTTGCATGACTTGGGCTACCAGGTTCCGAAGCATTTCTTGTTTGAGGCTCTGCATCAACGCCTTGTTTTTTTCGAGGGTCTGATTGAGGTAGGTCTCGCTAATCGCTGTTTTTCGGTCAATAATCCCGCTGGGATTGGCCCGGTTCCATTTTTTAATAACTTCGGATTCCAAGACTTTGGTAAAAACCATGGCGTCGAACCGACGGTACAACGTTCCGTAAGTAATCAGTTTGGATAGGTCCATCACTTCTTGCCGTTTTGAAACAAATTCGGGACGGCTGATCTCTATGGAAGCGATGTAATTGATCAACAGCATCTTTTGCACAGAAGCCGGAGAAAAAGAATCAAAAAAAATTCCGTACTGTTCAATCTCATCGGCCAGCTTGAACTTGACAAGCTTTTTGTTGCTCTTAATGAAAAAGTTGATACCTTCTTCGTTAAAGATGATTTTGATGGGGAGTTCGAGGATTTTCTTTCGACGTTCGGTAGACACCAAGAACTCTCCTACCAGTGTTCATAACTCACGATCCGTCCTTTCGGCAGGCGGTCGCGCTCTTTAGGTTTATCGTCAGAATACCCTAAAATCAACAGGAGAACTATTCGCATTCCGTAGGGGACGGTAAGCAATTCTCGCACTTCGGTCTCATCAAAGGTCGTGTTGATACTGCAAGCCAAGCCCTCGTGCACTGCCTGCAACACCATAAAGGACGCCGCAAAGCTTAAGTCAATCGGGTAGGCCAGCTGACCGTTGGGGGTTTTGTAGTCAATATTCGTACTGCAAATCGCCACATGAACCGGAGCCTGAATCAACCAGGGTTCATTGTAAGCAGCGTGGGCAATTTTTTGTCGTTGCTGAAGGTCTCTAACAACAACAAACCTCCAAGGTTGGCGGTTTTTTGCCGAGGGAGCGAGACGGCCTGCCTCTAAAATCCGATCTAAGATGTCGCCTGCAATTTCTTTGTCGAGAAAACTCTTTGCACTAAAGCGGTTCTGAATAGACGGAAGAATGTCTTTCATGACGGTTGAATCAGTATACACGAACTTGCACCAGTGTCAAAGATATCCTATCTTGAATTGATGAAAAGCTTTGTTCTTTCGGTCTTAACGCTTTTTTTCTGGGCTTTCCGCCTCTTTGGTCAGGAATCCCCTTGTGCCGAAGGAACTCAGGCCGAACTAAAGCGCCTTGACTGGATCGCCCATACCCTCAAGACCGAGGGTCTTACCTACGAAACCCTTTCGTACGATAACCTTCCCGGGGCGCATTCCTTTGCCCATAGTGTCGTCGTCAATTTTCCCGGTCGGCTAGCGGCGCGGCTGGTAATTGTCATCCCGGTTGACACAGCCCCCCACCAGGATGCGCTGGTCAGTCTCCAGGCGGCGTTAACGGCGGCTGGGGCCTGGAAGAACCACCCACCGGCTTTTCCGGTGACCCTTTTCTTCGCTGGGGCCGAAAGGGCCCAAGGTCCTGGGTACCCCCTTAGTTCCACCCAATTTCTCAATACATTTTTCCCCTGGGAACCCACTTCGGTTGTAATTTTGGATATTGATTCCCAGAGCACTCAGCTTGAGCTTTCTTTAGTTTCAGGTGCCTCTATTGCGCCCCTGTGGCTGACCCAGGCCTGGCTTGAAACCCTGCGAAGTGCGGGTTTTCGTGTTCATATCGCCGGCAACCAACCGCAGATTTTTCGCTTTGACCTCCCCGAGAAACGCACTTTGGCCCAGCCCTGGTTTGAACGCGGCTTTCCGACCATGCTCATCCATTCTGTCGGCTCGCCCACTGCGGGTACAGGTACGGTTCCTTTAGTTACCTTAGCACTCAACTCATTTATGAAGCGCTTCCCGGCGGGTTACCCCCCTACATCGGACCATAGCTACATCATTTTTGATGGGTTCGGCAAAACCTTTTTCTTGACGCAAGAATGGTACTTGACTCTGTTGCTCGTCATAGGCGGTCTCATCACCCTTCTTTTTTTGGCCCGGCAGGGGCAACGAGGGGTGGATTCCCTTTCGTGGCTAAAAGCGATTTGGCAAATTCCGGTGACCTTTTTTTCCCTTTTTCTTCTTTTGACCTTTTCCACAGGAATCCTTGATGGGCTTTTTCAGCAAAAAGGGTTCTCGTCCTTTTGGCGCTACGAACCGTTTTTAACCCTTACACTCAAAATTATTTTAACCCTATCGCTCTACTTTTTGAGTTTTTTTCAAGTTCGGCGAAATCCCCTCTCGCGTTGGTCAAAATTCTACAGCTACAGTGCCGTATTTGTCCTGAGCGTTGAAACTTTAGCGGCGGCGGCTGTTGAGCTTTCGTTTTCTTTTTACTTTCTCTGGGCTTTTTTCTTTGCAGTTCTGTTTCATCTTACCGCTAAAAAAGGACTAAAAGCCGTCTTTTTTGCCCTAGCACCTCTGTGGTTCGTGAAAGCGCTCATCGAGACCTTTGCCCTCGCGCCTGACCCCATCCTCCAGCGCTGGATCCTGGTAACTCCAGCCCTAGGCAACCTTATCGTCGCCCTGGTACTGTTCCCCTTTCTGCAAATGGCCCATGCCCTACATTATTTAAGTCACCAACGGCAAAACCGCAATGAAAAACTTCGTGTACGCCTGTTGTTCTTATCCACCGCAGCCGCCTCGTTGATTTTAATCGCCGTGGTGTTACGGGCTAACCCCTTTCATCACCAAAAGATCCCCCTGACCGTCCAGGAACAGTTGAACATCTCGCATCAAACCGACAATTTGACACTTTCATCGCCTGTCTCGTGGGGCCGAACCACTTTTTGGTGGAACGGCCAAGTTATGAATTTACCCCCCCAGGAGCAGACGGCTCACTACCAGTTACCGTTTAACGATGCCCTGTGGAAGACTACCGTCTCAAGCCAACACTTCCTGAACCGTAAGGTCTGGCACCTCCACCTTGAAAACGGCGGCCCCCGCCAAATGAGCGTGACCCTCACGAGTGCTCACCCGCTAGTGGTGTATGACTGCAACTTTCCGTTTAGTCTAGAACAGGGCGGCAAGGTCGTACAGATCTTTATTGGTCGAAACCCGCCGCCAGAGCTTGACCTGAGACTCACGTTGGCCCAGGATGCTATTGTGACAGTCCACATTAGTGCAAGGTACCAACCGGCTCCCCGGAAAGTTCACGCCGAGGGAGCTCCCCTTCACGTAGAATCGGAACTCACTGTTAACGACACGCTGGTTTTAACTTCATGACGCCATCATCCCTTCCGTCAGAGATTTTTCATGTAGATTTGGACGCATTTTTCGCGTCGGTGGAACAACACGATCATCCCGAATGGAAAGGTAAACCCGTTATCGTCGGGGCAATGCCCGGCGGTAGAGGTGTAGTATCAACCTGCTCCTACGAAGCCCGTGCCTTTGGCGTGCGCTCGGCCATGCCTATCTCAACAGCGTATCAACTCTGCCCCCAAGGCGTGTACGTCCGGCCCCGTTTTGACCGCTATAGTGAAGTTTCACGGCAGGTCTTTGAAATCTTGGCCCGATACACCCCCGATTTATACCGTGCGTCGATCGATGAGGCTTACTTGGACATGACGGGAACCCAACGGCTTTTTGGCCCCTACCTCCAAACAGGTCAAAACCTCAAAGCTCAAGTGACGGCTTTAACCGGTTTAACGATTTCGGTGGGCGGCGCGCCCGCGGCCTATTTAGCCAAAATCGCCTCCGATTGGGGCAAGCCCGACGGCCTTTTTTTGCTGGAACAAGAGCAAATCGAAAGCTTTTTAGAACAGCTCCCGTTAAAAAAGCTCCATGGCTGTGGCACAAAGACACGCGAGGTGCTGTCACGTGCGGGAATCGAAACCACCGCACAGCTTAGAAAACTCCCCCCCGACGCTCTGGAGGCCCTTGTTGGTTCAGCCGGAGGTCGGTTTCTCTACCAAGCCGCCAGAGGCCAGGCCCCTTACGGGGAACGCCCTACCCAAAACCGTTCACTTTCTGCCGAAACTACCTTCGCAGAGGATCTTCAAATTGCCGAAGCCCTCGAAGATGCCCTGTTCGCCCTGTCTCATGAAGTGATGTTTCGTGCACGACAAGAAGGTTGGATTTCACGCACCCCCCATCTTAAGCTTAGAACCTACGACTTTCACACCACAACGGCTCAATTAACTTTGCCCTCAGAACTCACCTCGGCTGATGAGTTATTTCACCACTTACTAAGCTTATTTCGTTCCAAGTGGACCGGTGAGCCGATACGGCTGTTGGGGGTCGGACTGACGAGTCTTGAAAAAGCCTCCCCTTTTGCTCAGCACGACTTATTCGAAGCCAAACAGCGCAAGCAAGAACTCGTCGAAAAAGCCATCGCGGGGCTGAAAGGCAAAAATCCACAGGTTCCCCTGACCAAGGCGCGCCTTTTAAAACACGGAATGTGACGAAAGTCACCGACGAATTTTTCAACCTGCAGTATCTTACATATCAGGAGGCACTATCATGCTGAAGAATGTAGGAACAATAGATCGGATTATCCGTATTTTGATCGCCGTCGCGCTGGTCGTGACAGGAATTGTTTTGAGTGGACAGGGGCTGTGGTGGATTGCCCTGATTGCTATCCTTCCGCTGGCTACGGCAGGGATATCTTACTGTCCCCTGTACCATGTCGTGGGCATCAAAACAATCTCGGTCAAAAAGCTGTAACCGATGAAGAGTCTGCCCCCACCCGCGTTGTACCCGCTGCCCCCTCCGCGCCCTGGTTTGTTTACCCGGCTGTTACTAGCGCTGGTAGAAAAGGGTATGGGAAGGCAACTGTGGGCCCAACGGGTTTTACTGCACCACTCCAAGACACTTTTGGGTGCGGGGCTTATGGAATCGTTGGTGGTTCATAAAGACCGTGAAATTCCCCGCCGAGTTTTAAAGATGGTGCGAGTGTATGTCTCGGCCCGTGTGAGCTGTCCTTTTTGTCTTGATCTGAATGGCAAAGATTTCACTCGGGACGGTCTGTCCGAGGCAGAGCTGGATGCGGTGCTCCAGCGGGCTGCCCACCCCGAGGGGGATTGGCCAATAGCGTTTTCTGAGGCAGAAAAAGCTGCCCTGACGTTAGCCGAAGGAATGTGCCAAACACCCGTTGCTCTCGACTGGAATTTACGTCAAGAGGTAGGTCGTTGGTGGAGCCAACGGGCTCAAGTCATCTTATCGGCGACAGCGGCACAAGTAAACTTTTGGGCCCGATTGATCCAGGCTTTTGGCACACAACCGGCTGGATTTTCGGATGTGTGCTATAGAAATCAAAAATGGAAGGAGCGTGTGTGAACGATCATATAACTTCTTTGGTTGTTCTGGCGCTGGTGATTATTCTCGGCGTCTTATTTACCCTGCGATCAGGGGCAAAACGTAAAGCCGTTTTGAAAAAACTACAGGAGGGAGCCACCATTTTGGATGTGCGGACCGCTTCTGAGTATCAAGCGGCGCACTATCCGGGGGCAAAAAATATCCCCGTTCAAAGTCTTTCAGCCAAGCTGGACAAGGTCGGCCCCAAGAACAAGCCAGTTGTCATCTACTGCGCCTCGGGGGCACGTGCTGCCTCGGCGGCGGCAATGCTAAGATCATCGGGTTTTACCGACGTCATCAACGCCGGAGGTTTGTCCGGAATGCCGAAAACGGAGGTGGTTTAGA
Organism: Spirochaetales bacterium; assembly: GCA_013044245.1. GTDB lineage: Bacteria > Spirochaetota > Spirochaetia > JABEVK01 > JABEVK01 > JABEVK01. Next base: position 15,202 of record JABEVK010000003.1, read on the forward strand.
TGAGTGTGATCGTCTATTCGACACCATCGTGCCCCTACTGCACGATGGTGAAAAATTATCTTAAAGGAAAAGGTGTGCCCTACACCGACTATGATGTCAGCCGTGATACTCGGCGAGCCGACGAAATGGTTCGCAAATCAGGTCAGATGGGGGTACCTGTCGTTGACATCAACGGGCGGGTTTTGGTGGGGTTTCGGCCCAATGACATCGAAAGCGCCTTAAAGCGCTAATTTTTTAGGACGCCTTCTGGCGTCCTTATTTTTTTTCAATCATACTTAACACAGGCCCTGCGGGCCGTGAGGAGGAATCGTGGCCAAGATCGTGATTATCGGTGCAGGCGTCGGTGGAATCCCCGCCGCACTTGAAGTTCGTAAGACTGTTCGCAAATCCGACCAAGTCATGGTAATTTCCAATACACCTACCTTTCATTTTGTGCCCTCAAACCCCTGGGTTGCCGTGGGGCGCCGAAGCCCCGAACAAATCAAAGTTCCCCTCGAAAAAATGTTTCGTCGAAAAAAGATCGACTTTGTCGTGAACCCTGTGACCAAGGTTATTCCCAGCGAAAACGCCTTAACCTTGGCCGATGGATCGCGCTTGAGTTATGATTTTTTGATTATTGCGACGGGACCTCGGCTGGCTTTTGATGAAATCCCTGGCTTTGGCCCCGACGGTTGTACCCAATCGGTTTGTCACGTAGATCATGCCGATGAAACCAACCACCGTTGGCAAGAGTTCCTGAAAGCCCCTGGACCCGTGGTGGTGGGAGCCGTTCAAGGGGCCAGCTGTTTTGGCCCCGCCTATGAGTACGTTTTTCTTTTAGACGCCGAATTGCGTCGCCGCAAGCTCCGCGATCAAGTCCCCATCACATTTTTGACCAGCGAGCCCTACATTGGCCACCTAGGGTTGGGCGGTGTAGGCGACACTAAGGGAATGTTCGAAAGCGCTCTGCGTGAAAAAACTATCAAATTTGTGACCAATGTCAAAGTTGACGGCTTTAGCAACGACAAAGTCACCTACACCGAGGTGGCTGAAGACGGCACCGACAAACGCCATGATGAAGCTTCGTTCAAGTTGTCCATGATGATTCCCGCCTTTACAGGGGTAGAAGCGGTTCGCGGCATCGACGGTCTTTCTAATCCTCGGGGTATGATTTTGGTCAATGATAAGATGCAAAACCCCACCTACCCCAACATCTACGGCGTTGGGGTTTGCATCGCCATTCCCCCCTATGAAAAAACCCCTGTCCCGGTGGGTGTGCCCAAAACCGGACTTATGATCGAATCGATGGCTGTTGCCGCCGCTCACAACATTAGGCTTCAGCTCGACGGACAGACACCCGAAGCTCGGCCGGCTCTCAATGCCCTGTGCATCGCTGACATGGGGAATACAGGTGTGGGCTTCATCGCACAACCGCAGATACCGCCCCGCAACCGCAGTCTTTCCTTTCAGGGCTGGAAAATGCATTTTGCCAAGGTTGTCTTTGAATGGTACTACATCCGCAAAATCCGCAAAGGCCTAACCTCGCCGTTCTATGAAAAGTTTGGCCTGGGACTGATGGGGTACAAGGAGCTTAAATCTTGACCGCCGAGAGAACCCGGGAGCCATTGTACTCGGTGGTCCGTGTGATCACTCTAACCTCGGTCCTCATGTTGACCCTGGTTTCCGGGTTTCTCTCGGCCTCGTTCTTTCTTTTTTCAGCGCAACGAGAACAACACGCGCTAACGACCGAAGCAACACAAATCACAAATTACCTCAATGCGGCGTTAGGCCCGTTATTGTGGAACTATGACACCTCGACCATTAAAGCTATTGTTCACGCACTGGTGCTCAGGGGGGATATTCCCTACATCAAAATTCTCGAAGACGGTAAAGTCGTCGTCACCGAGGGGATAGCCTCGCCGGAACTGCCGCTAAGAACAGTCGAGGTCCGCCACAAGCGTCAAGTCGTGGGCTCGTTCGCCTTTCAACTCGAAGCACAATCGACGCAGGTCTTTCGCGAAGGGGCATTTTCGTTTGGACTTACCTTTTTTGGAATTCTTTTGATTTCATTCGGCGTTCTTCTTCCGTGGATGGTACGTCGCATTTTGGCTGTCCCGTTGAAAAAACTTCAAACAGCGGCCGAAGCCTACGCTGGGGGTAACTATTCGCAAGAGCTATTAAAAGCCAACCCCGTACGCGAGTTTCTTCCGGTCAACAATGCCTTTTTGATTCTTGGCCAACGGATACAACGCCAGTTAGATCACAGCAAACTACTTAATGACGAGTTAGAAAACCGAGTACGGGACCGTACTCAAGAGCTTACCCTCACTAACGAAAACCTTGAAAAGACGGTTTGGGACTTAAGGCAAACTCAAGATTACCTGGTGCAATCCGAAAAATTGGCGTCGCTGGGAAAGCTCGTGGCAAGCATTGCTCACGAGTTAAACACCCCCCTGGGCGCCATTGATTCGTCGTGCCGAACCCTCAACGACATGATCAGCCGAGAGCTTATGCTCCTTTTGCCACAATTTTTTACTTTTGTTCCTGGGTTTGACGCCCCCTTGCTCAATCTTCTGGCTCGAAGCATTGAACCGTCCGCATCGATCAAGTCGCCTCCTTCTTGGAAGGAGCGCCGCGAGTGGCAAGCCTCGTTGGGCGACCAACCCAACTCTGACAAATTGACCACTCTTGTCACTGATTTTGACCTTTGGCCGTTGCGTGATGATTTGACCAGTTTGTTGAGCCACCCCAACTCCGAGGTCGTTCTGGCACTGTTTCAGCTAATTTGTTCGATAGCCCGCTCCGCTCAGATTATTTCAACGGCTACCGAAAAGGCTTCGATCGTTGTTCGGTCACTTCGTGATTACGCCCATAAAGAAGAACAAGACCAATTACAAGAAGTCAGCCTAGAAAAAGAACTCGAAACCGTCCTAACTCTGTTCCGCGGTAAGATGAAAGACCGTGTAAGTATTGAGCGCCATTATGAACCTGGGGTAAGCATCCAAGCCTCCCGTTCCAAACTGAATCAAGTCTGGATCAACCTGGTCAGCAACGCCCTCTCTGCCATGAATGGCGAGGGGCAACTCGAGCTTGCCATATTTCAAAAAGGGGATTTTGTTACCGTCGAAGTAACTGATTCGGGAACCGGCATTCCCGAAGAGCTACAAGGGCGCATCTTTGAGCCCTTTTTTACCACCAAAGGCCCCTCCGGAGGAATGGGCCTTGGTCTGGATATTTGCCAACAGATTGTTGCCAGTCAGAGGGGCACAATCAGCTTCGAAAGCCGACCCGGAAGAACGACGTTTCGCGTCGTCCTCCCTCGTCAGGCCCCGGCTGGTTGAGGCTTTACCGATCTTCTAGAACAGCACGAATGCGCCGTACTCCGGCCGAACTAGCCTCTTCTTTAAGAATGCGAAAGTGCCCCAGAGAACCCGTATTTTCGACATGAGGCCCACCGCACACCTCCAGTGAGAAGTCCCCGATACGATACACCTTCACCACATCTTCGTACTTTTCACCAAATAACGCCATCGCCCCCAGTCCTTTGGCCTCTTGAATCGGCATGGTGGTCATCGACACAGGCAAGGCCCGTTGGATTTGTTCATTGACAATCGCTTCGACGCGCCTGAGTTGCTCTTCGGTCATCTTTTCACCGTGAGAAAAGTCAAACCTCAGGCGTTCGGGGGTAATGTTTGACCCCTTTTGACGGGCATGCTCACCTAAAACCATCTGAAGCGCTTTGTGCATCAAGTGTGTCGCCGTGTGGAGTTTCGTCGTCATTTCGCTATGGTCGGCCAAACCACCCTTAAACGTCTTGTCGGCTCCGGCTTTGGATAACTCTTGGTGCTTAACAAAAGCTTCATCAAACCCCGGACGGTCCACAGTCATACCGTGTTCGGCCGCCAGCTCTTCAGTAATTTCAATGGGAAAGCCATAGGTGTCGTACAGCTTGAAAGCCAAACGACCGGGAATCTCTTTTTTAGGGTTTCGCTCCAGGTTAGGAAGCATCTTTTCAAACTCATGCTCCCCATGTTCCAGAGTCTTGAGAAATTTTTCTTCTTCGCGAGTCAATTCTTCAAAAATTAAGGCCGACCGTGAGGCCACTTCGTCATAGACTCCCCGGTAGATATCCAAAACGGCGGCGGCGGGACCGGCCAAGAACGGTTCAAGGACACCCAACTTGCGTCCACAACGAACGGCTCTTCGAATCAATCGACGCAGAACATAGCCTTGCCCCACGTTAGAGGGGGTAACGCCCAAATCGTCGCCCAAAATAAAACAAGCGGTCTTAATGTGGTCGCAAATAATACGGATATTCGTGTCATCTCCGTCACTGTTGCCGTAGGTCACGCCGGTCGCTTTTTGGACCGCCGCAAGGATAGGAGTAAACAGTTCTGTCTCGTATACGCTTTTTTTTCCCTGCAAAATGGTACTCGTGCGTTCGACACCCATGCCCGTATCTACGTTTGGCTTGGAAAGGAGTTCATACTGACCCTCGGCGGTCTTGTTGTACTGCATAAAAACGTCGTTCCAAATTTCCAGCCAACGACCGCAACCACATGAAGGGCCTTCACAAGCCTCACCCTTCGGGCAAGGCCGGCCTGTGTCGTAAAACATTTCACTATCGGGTCCACACGGTCCAGTTTGCCCAGCAGGCCCCCACCAGTTGTCTTTGCGGCCCAAATACGAAATGCGATGGGCGGGTATCCCCAAACTTTTCCACAGATCCGCCGATTCTTCGTCCCGAGGAATGCCATCTTCGCCAGCAAACACGGTAACCCACAGTTTGTCAGGACTAATGCCCAACCATCGTGGACTGGTTAAAAACTCAAAGCTCCACGAGAGGGCTTCGTTTTTAAAGTAGTCGCCCAAGGACCAGTTCCCCAGCATTTCAAAAAATGTCAAATGGCTAGGGTCTCCGACCGACTCGATGTCCCCTGTACGCACACACTTTTGGACGTCGGTGAGCCGAGTTCCCAGCGGATGCGCCGCGCCTAAAAGGTAGGGCACCAAAGGTTGCATACCCGCCGTATTAAACAAAACGGTCGGATCGTTTTCGGGAATCAGGGACTTGCCCGAGATCACGGCATGACCTTTCGATTGAAAAAATTCGAGATACTTCTTACGGAGTTCAGAGGCTGTCATAGTCCCTCATTTTACTAATCCAACGCCGATTATTCAACGCTGAGCCGCCCGAGTTTCGTAGGGGGCCACGGATTTGGTCACCATATAATAGTCGTTCATGTTGTTCCACAACAAAAAGCCTTTGGCATGAGAATGTTGAAGGCCTTCGAGTTGTTTTTCAAAGTACTCGACATAATGCGCGGTCGAAAACTTTCGTTCGCCGCCCAACAAAAAGGTTTGCACCCAAGGGCGAATATTGACCCTACCTTTCGTTCCCATCCACGCCCGATCACTGCCGTCTTGGTAAATAATACGGGCTCGTTCAAAGTAGTTGATATTCCACAAAAAGGGTTTAAAGAAGTGGGACGGGTAAAACATAGGGCTGATCACATCGACATACTTGGACATCATTGCCATATTTTGGCCCAGGTAGTCGGCTTCAAAGTACCCGTTAAAGCCATAAATATCGACGCTGAGAGGAATCGAAACAGCGGCCCTGGCGGTTTTCAGAAACGCCTCGAGGGCATCCAGACGCGTCATATGAGGAATGGCAAACCGGTCGCGGATCTTCCAGATCGCCCCATCCGAAGGAAAGCGAATATAGTCGAACTGCACCTCATCGACACCGGCGTCCTGAAGCTCTTTGGCGATGGCGGCGTTGTAATTCCAGACGTCTTGAGCATAGGTATCCACCCAGAACTCTTTGGGTACCACCTTTTCTTTGCCGTCAGCTTCTTTGATGACTTCGTGATTGACCCACGGCTCGTTGGTCGTTTTATCCCAGACAGCGTATTTATTATGATCGTAAAAGAACAGCTTTTTGTCCTTAAAGACCACCACTCGGCCAATCAGGTAGAACCCCTGAGCGTGGACGGTTTTGACAAGCTCTGGCAAGTTCAAATAGGGCTGGACCGCTCCACAGGCTCTGGCCAAGGGGATATGCGAATCGTAGGTGAGCTCGCCGAGGTCGTTTTTCATGTCGATCACGACGGCATTCAACCCGTTCTTTTTCATTTCAGCCAAGTACTTTTCAAGCACGCGGGGGTTAGCCGCATGGTGGGCGTTGAGGTAAAACCCCCACCGATCCTGCGAAAGTTTTAAACGCTGAAGTTTGGCTGGGCTGGGAAGTGGCGGGGGCGTGCGGTCTTTGAGCTTGAGCCACGTATGAGTCTTGGTAGCGTAACGCCACCAGGCCGTATCGGTACGAGCTTCAAGAATTTCCTGATCCCCTTCTTGATGCACTGCCAGCGCTTGTGCCGGATGAAGGTAGGACCCACCGGGAAAGGCTAAGATCTCAGTCTTACCTGTTTTCAGGTTATGAATAAACAGCCGATCACCTTCCTTGCCCACCGAAGCGTAAAACGTATCGGGGGATTGATACGAAAAGGCCACGGCATTCACCATTTCATGGTACCCGTCACCGTAATCGTAGGTAGAAAAGAGGTCGGGGAGGCGCTTCCAGGTTTTACCCTCGTCATGTGATTCAAAAAGTCCGCTAAAGCTCGTACCCACCAACCAAAAGTCGGGTATCGCTGGGCTGGCCGCCAGAGCCGTCAGATAGGCATAGGTGCCGAGTTTTTTACGAACCAGCAAGGTGGTCCAGTGAGCGCCTTTATCGGTGCTGTATAACCCCGCAAATGGGGTTGTTATAGTCCAAAGGTTGTCGCGAGCCTCTTGAAACGAGTTTAAGGGTCGTGGCTCCAACGGCTGACCGGGCCCAAAAGTGCGCACTGGCAGTCCGTCACCTGACAGCGCAGACCAGCCCTTGGGTCCTAAAGTTTCGAGAATTCCGTCTCGTGACAACTTAACCTGCGAGTCCATCACCGGCGCGGGAGTCACCAGCTCGGGTAGCGTCGCTGAATATGCCGCGACAGGTTGGGGTTTTTGTGCGCAGGCTAAGATCAAGAGGGAGATTCCTAAAACCGCCCCTAGGGAAAGAACTCGTAAAACTTTCATGAGGCGTACGTTATCAAAAAGATCAGAAGACGAAAAGGCCCTTTCCCTATTTCGGAAATGTATTACACTGGGTTAATGACTCTGACAGCTCAGACCCTGCACGCCGTATTAGATACTTTTCAGAGGTTAGAAGGCATTTGGCGATCGTCAAAGCCCCTCTCATACCAAGAAATCTACTCGTCGCTCGAAACCGCCCGGGTCGGTTTTGCTGAGTGGGACGCCGATCGCGGCCTGTACTTTCTTGATTTCTCGACAGGGCCCGAAAATCTCATTACGATGAACATCACCATGTTGGATTTTCAGGGCTTGCAAGGTCAGGACCACTTTCGCTTTGAATGGGCCGAAGACGGTCGGTTAGCAGGTGTTGAATTGCAAACTCATGCGCCGCGGCCTCTCCCGTGCTTTTCTGAGCTTACCCCCTGGCTTTTTCCCGAACAATCCGAAACAGCATCAACACCCTTGAGCCTCGAAGAGTGGCAAACGTACCTAGCGGGTCTCAAGCCTCAAAGTCCCCCTTTGTAAGGAGTAGCCGTGGACCCCACCCTTTTTTTGCCCCCCGAAATCGCCCAATGGCTGATGCAATACGGCCTTTTTTTGGCCGTTGCCGTCTTTCTTTTTTTGTTGTTACTGGTGCTTTTAAAACCGTTCTGGACCTGGCTCAGTGGGACTTCTGAAGTCAATGACCGTCTAAAAGTCCTTGTCGATCTACAGCGCAAGGCACTGACGGAGCTCGAGGTCTTAAACCGGACACTCACCCGGCCTCTGAAAAAGAGAACCGAGACAGCCCCCCCTCGGCCCGATTCGACTACAGTGAACGAGGACCGAAAGAAAGCACTTTTAGAGGCCTTGGCGCAAACTCAAAGGCAACGAGTCAAAAACCAAGACCTCAGCGGAGAGGACGCTGAAGAAGGTACCTAACCTCGGCATCCTTGGTCAGCGGAATGATAGCCTGAGCAAAAAAGCCCACCACCAGTTCCGGGTCAACCAAAACCCTAAGGTTGGGGTCGCTGATCGATTGTATCGATTGCACTTTGAGTCTGACGCGGTCGAGAACCTTTTTTTCTACTTCAGGGCGGGTCAAGGCCTCTTCTAGACCGAGTTCATTCTGCTCTCGGATCAAAACAGAATACTTTTCAGGGTTTTCAAGGAATTTCGATTCGGCAACATACAAACCGCCAAAGTGAATACGACGGCCCAAAGCTTGCAGGCAAATCACATCGTGTTCCACGGAAGAGCCCCAATGCGCGTCGTCACCGGCCACACAAAGGGAATCAAGAAACCTACTGTAGGCTGATAGAATACTCCCCGAAACGTTGACCACATCATAGTCAGATATTCTTAGTTGACCTTGTGTCGAGCCCAGGTGTCGCCGTGGCTCAGGGAGACCTGTGTAAAAAGGCCGTTCTTCGGGAATCTGGTACCGGCCAAAAACCGCATCGAGCTTTTCTTGATGCAAAAGCCTAAGTTCAAACAGGCTGACGGGCTCAGGAGGTAGAAATTGACTCTTGCCCGGTTCATAGGCTCCCTGATTCCGCCGGAACTGCGAACGATCCAGCAACTTATAGATGAGGGTCTCTTCTAACGAGGCTAAGCGTGCGGCAATGTTTTCAAGAGATAGCGCTTCGTTCCCCGGAATTCGCAGGCTCATGATGGCCTCCGGCGAAACGCTCGCCAATAGGGGATAAAGCTCAGCACAGCGGCGGCGGCGGCCAAGGCAAATAACCCCAGGGCTAGGCCCTTCCACACGTCAAAGGTTCCGTTCGGAACGATCTTTTCGGCGTAAAACAAGCTCAAACCGCACAATGAAGCAAAAAAGTAGATCCACGCTTTGATTTTTCCCCAGAGCGAAGCTGCTTGCACACGGCCCTGCATCACCATGACCATCCGAAGAAAGGTCATCCCTAACTCACGGTAGAGAATCACCGCAAACGCCCACCAAGGGGCAATTCCCACGGTAAACAGGCACAGGAACACCGTTAAACGAGAAACTACATCCGAAAAAGGGTCAAGCAACTTTCCCAAACTGCTGGTCAGCCCCATGCGGCGGGCAACAAGACCATCCAGAATATCTGAAAACTCAGAAACAGCAAAAATAACGGCCAGCAAGATCAAGAACAAAAGCTGTTGCTCGGGAAAGGCCAAAAGGGCTTCAAACAAAACAAGAAAAACAGGCGCCAGGAGAATTCGGAACATGGTAATACGGTTGGCCAAGTTCATGCGCCAACACTAATGTCGCCAAGGCCCCTTGTCAACTCAAGGCCCTCAACGGTATGTTCACAGGTATGTCCCTGTCGAAGTTTGAGCGTAAGCTAGGTCTCACGTGGATAGCTCTTGGGCTCTTGCAAACGCTACTTTTTCTCTTGCTTTCGACGTGTTATCACTTTGGGGTTCCCGGTAACGAAATTTTTCTTCCCTTAGTTTGGATTTGGCACGCCTTGATCTGGGTGGTTTTATTGCGCTTTCGTTCGTTGTTTACGAGGCTAGATGGTACGCCTTTGACGTCTTTGGGCTGGCCCAACATCCTTACCCTTTTTCGTCTGTCGTCTTTGCCTGCCCTCACCGTTCTCTTTTTGCTAGCCCGTAACCGCCATGAGCTGGCCTGGCCCTTGGTTATTTTTATCTCGGTAGTCTTTTTGACCGACCTGGCCGACGGCTACTTGGCGCGGGCCTTCAACCTGGGGTCGAGGCTCGGCCAGCTGATTGATTCCTCGAGCGATTACATCATCCTGATGACGCTTACCCTCATCTTAGGAATCTCGGGCGTTTTGCCGTCCTGGCTGTTAACTCTCGTACTTATCCGCCTCATCTTTCAAATTGTTGGGAGTTTGCTGTTGTTCTGGCGAGCGAAAAAACCCCGTTTGGAAACAACCTGGCTAGGAAAGGCCAGTCTGTTTGTCCTGATGGTACTCTATGCCCTTGAAATCATGGTCTTTCTTCGTTGGCATGGGCTGGCAGACTCGATTTTTCTTCAAGGCACAGAAATCGCGGCCGGCTTTATCATGGTGATCTCACTGTATGACAAAGCTCGGTTTTTCTACCGGGCGCTGAAACAGCCCCCCCAATAAGACATCCACGCTTGGAATTTTTATTCTCGGGAGGCAAAAAAACCCCGGGACAAGCCCGGGGTCCATCTCGTCAGCTCTTGGCGAGAGCTTGATCCAGATCGGCCAGGATATCGTCGATACTTTCGAGGCCCACCGACAACCGCACCAGGTCGGGGGTTAGACCGCTGGCGCGCTGTTGTTCTTCGGTCATTTGAGAGTGCGAAGTCGAAGCCGGGTGAAGAGCCAACGATTTGGCGTCCCCGACGTTAGCCAAGTGCGAAAACAGCTTCAAGCTATCAATAAACTTGGCGCCGCCGTCGCGACCTGATTTGACCCCAAAGACAACTACACTGCCAAAACCTTTCTTGAGGTACTTTTTCGCCGTGGTATGCGAAGGGTCCGAGGGCAAGCCGGGGTAGCGAACCCAGGCTACCTTGGGGTGTTTTTGCAAAAATTCGGCGACTTTTTGCGAATTTTCGCAGTGGCGGGGCATGCGTAAGTCGAGGGTTTCTAGGCCTTGCAAAAAGATCCAAGCATTATCAGGTGTCAGCGCGGCACCCAGGTTTCGTAATGGTACCGTTCTAAAGCGCAGGGCAAAGGCGATCGCACGTAGTTCGGGCGGCAAATCTTGCGCCCACCTCAGACCATGGTAGTTGGGATCAGGTCGATTAAAGAGTTCAAATTTCTTGTCCGACCAGTCAAACTTGCCCGAATCAGTCACAATGCCGCCGATCGCCGTCCCATGGCCACCAATCCACTTGGTAAGGGACTGTACAACGATATCGGCCCCATGCTCTATCGATTTTAAGAGGTAAGGCGTGGTAAAGGTTGCGTCTACTACCAGGGGTAGACCATGAGCGTGAGCGATTTTCGCAATCGCTTCAATATCGGCGACATCCAAGGCCGGGTTGCCAATGGTTTCAATGTACAAGAGTTTGGTATTGGGCTTGATCGCTTTCTCGAAGCTCGAAGGGTCGCGAATATCGGCAAAGGTGGTGTTGATCCCCAAATCAGGCAGAATTGCTTCAAACATGGTGTAGGTGCCACCATAGAGGTTCGAGGCCGAAACCAAATGATCCCCTGCCTTCGCGATGGTAATCACCGTGTAGAAAATCGCGCTGGTTCCCGAGGCTACCGCCACCGAGGCGGCTCCCCCTTCGAGTGCAGTGATGCGCTGTTCCAAAACATCATGAGTGGGGTTCCCCAAACGCGTATAAATATTGCCAAACTCTTTGAGGGCAAACAAATTGGCGGCATGTTCCGTATTCTTGAACACGTAAGAACTGGTTCGGTAAATAGGAACGGCCCGTGATAGGGTTACCGCATCAGGGGTTTGACCGGAATGAATGGCCGAGGTTGCAAAACCTTGTTTTTCTGAAGCCGACATAATCTTCATATTCTCCTGTTGCATATGTAAAGCTTTCCTATGGTATTAGTCAAGTATAGTTTTTTGAGGCCGGTGAAATCCTTGTCAAGGACAACTTTTACCCTGGAGGATGGCGCAGGTCCCACCCTCCTCGCCACGCGACAGGTTGAGTTCCAGCCCCGCCAGCTCGGCCCACTGACGGCACAAAACCAAACCAAAACCTGATCCTTTTTCGCCGGCGGTACCCCGTTGCGAAGGCAGGCGATCGTTGTCGTTAAGCCTGGCCAGAATTTCGACAGGGATACCCCGCCCCTGGTCTTCGATAACCAGACTGGTGTGCCCCCGTTCAGTGAGGGTTTTAACCGTGACCTTGGCCTTCGGCGGTGAGAACTTCACGGCATTCGAGACCAAATTGCGAACGATAGTTTCTAACGCCCGCCGATCAACGACCACACAAGCTTCACTTTCGGTGAGGTTTTCTAACCCAACGTCTTTTTTTTGGGCCAAAGGGGCCAACAGCTCAAAAACCGAACGTACCGCATCCTGAAGCTTTAAAGGCGCCGCCTGAAGTCTTAGTTCACCAGTGCTTAGTGTCCGCCAATCTAAGAGACTCTCAAGCAATTCACGGGCTTGGCGTGCGCTGGCTCGGAACAAAGTGACAGTATGCTCAAATTCGCCGGGTTCATAGCAGGCTTGTTGGGCTAACTCTTCAAAACATTCTTCGTAGCTCCCCAAGGGTCCCCGCAGATCATGACCTAGCAAGCGAAACAGCTGGTCGTTACGCCGATTGACGGCCTCGAGCGATAAATTTCGCCGGGTTAAAATCATGTAGACAAAGCCCAGGTTGTAGAAAAATACCAAGAAGATAATAGCATAGAGAAAGCCCGTCGAAGCCCAGCTGTGCGACAAAAGCACCTGGGGTCGATCATAAGCCGCCCAGAGGCCCCGCAAGAAAAATAATACGGCTACGGCTGTGATGACGACGCTCAGACGACGAAAATGCCGCGCCAAACCCTGGTCGGCAGCTTTTGCCATCGCCGGAAACCCCGAAACCACCACCGCCAAGGAGGTCAGCACAGCAAACCCAGCCACACGAGCCCAGGTTAAAGGCTGAGCCACGGTAAACCACGAGGTTACAAAAATTAGAACCCCAAACAAGACGGCCAGGAACTTCAGCGGCGGTTTTGTCTTCCAAAAAGCATACGAGGCCAGGGTATAGGCGCAAAAACCGGCAAAAATCAGCCAATTCGTCGCCACAACCAAAAAGGCCGGATCAACCACCTGCCGCAAAAGGATAGTTCCCAAACCCAAAAAGCCCAACAAATTACCTACCAACAGCCAACGGATCTCTTGCCACTGCCAAAACTGGGTACGGAACAAAATCAGCACTAAAGCTAGTGAAAATGTTTCTAAAAGAAGAACCAAGTACAAAGTCATCGGATCCATGAAATTAGTGTAATTCAGATTCATCCCGACCGCAACGTTTTCGCTTTCGCCCAAAAAAGCTGTTCAAATTTTCACAACTTTGCGGGCCGTAACGGGGCTTTGCTCTCCTTATGATTTCTGATAAGTATTATCATCAAAGCATCAGATCCCCCGGAAAACTAAAACACCTCGGGACCAAGGAGACCGCCATGAACCCAGCCGATGTCCGCATTGCGTTTTTTGATACCAAGCCGTACGACAAAGATTCTTTTGAACGGCAAAACAGCCAGTTTGGGTTTTCGTTGACCTTCTTCCCCAACCACCTCACCCCTCAAACGGTTTCCCTCTGCCAGGACTTTGATGCCGTTTGCGCCTTCGTGAACGATACGATCAATGCCGAAGTCGTCGACAAGCTCGCCGGGTACGGCGTTCAACTCATTGCCATGAGGAGCTCAGGCTATAACAATGTTGACCTCAAAGCCTGCGCGGACCGGCTAAAAATTGTGCGTGTTCCCGCCTATTCCCCCCATGGGGTAGCCGAATACGCCGTTGCGATGATGCTCACCCTCAATCGCAATACTCACCGCGCCTTTTACCGTACCCGTGATTCTAACTTTTCTATCAATGGCTTTATGGGGTTTGACCTGTACGGCAAAACGGCGGCGATTATTGGCACCGGGCAAATTGGTCGCATCGTCTGTGAAATTCTTCAGGGTTTTGGCATGAAGGTCATCGCGTATGATCCGTTTCCCGCCAAAGCTTGGGCACAGGAACGGGGAATCGAACTCGTCGACCTCGAAGTCGCTTATGAACAGGCCGACATCCTTACCCTACACTGTCCCCTCACCCCCCAAAATATTCACATGATCAACCGCGAAACCATTGCAATGATGAAACGCGGGGTTATGGTCATCAACACGGGCCGAGGTAAATTGATCCGTACCGAAGACCTGCTTGAAGGTCTTCGCTCAGGACAAATCGGCAGTGCTGGCTTGGACGTCTACGAAGAAGAAACCGATTACTTTTTCGAGGATTATTCCAACCTCATCGTCAAAGATGATGTTTTGGCCCGTCTATTGACCTTTCCGAATGTGCTTTTGACCAGCCACCAAGCCTTCTTTACCCAAGAGGCCATTGCCAACATTGCGCAAACCACACTGAGCAACGTTCGGGAATTCTTTTCGGGCGAAAAGCTCACCAATGAGGTTCTGCCACCACAAAAGCAGGCTAAAGCTTGAAACCCGTAAAAGCCTGACGCCTAGGCACGGCGGAAAAAAGTTGGAGGCCACGCATCAAAAAAGGAGACTATGAGTTCCAGAGGGCCTCCAAAATCATCCCTCCGCCCAGACACTCGGTTCCTTCATAAAGAACGCAAAACTGCCCAGGGGCTAGCCCACGATCTGGGCGGGCGAGCTGGACTTGAAGCCGGGGTTCGCCAGAGGGACTGGAACCCCACTGAATGGAACAGGGGATTAGGTCGGGGCCGTGGCGCAGTTTGCACACCAAGGATTGCTCTTGGCGAGGAGGTCGCGAAATCCAGGTGAGCTTTCCGCAGACAAACCTGGACTTTCCCTGTTCGTCACGATGTTCCTGATGCGACACATACACAACGTTGGCGTCGATATCCTTGGCGACCACAAACCATGGGCCGTTCCCCAGACCCAGGCCCTGGCGCTGCCCAATGGTGTGGAACCAAAAACCTTTGTGCTCGCCCAACTTTTTTCCAGTCTCGCGCTCAACGATGAGACCAGGCTTTTCGCCCAAATAGTACTTCACAAAATCGTTGTATTTGATTTTGCCTAAAAAGCAGATTCCTTGGCTGTCCTTGCGGTCTTTGTTGGCCAAGTTCCACGTCGCGGCCCACTGACGCACCTCAGACTTGTGCAGACTTCCAATGGGGAACAGCACCTTGGCGACCTGTGCCTGCGTGAGGTGGGACAAAAAGTACGATTGATCCTTGACCGGATCAGGTGACCTCCAGAGTTTCGCCACGCCCTCTTCGAACCCCGACACGGCGTAGTGTCCGCTGGCTACTTTATCGAATGAGTCTTCAACCTTATCGAAAAAGGCGCCAAATTTGACCCGAAGGTTACAAAAAATATCAGGCGACGGGGTATGTCCCGCCTTGAGTTCCTCAATCGCATACGAGACAACTTTCTCGTAGTATTCGGTTTGGAGGGGGATCACTTTAAGAGGGACTCCCGCCTGATCGCACACCGCTCGTGCGTATTCGAGGTCTTCTTCCCAGGGGCAGTCACCGAGATACGAAAGTTCATCTTCGAGCCAAATTTTGAGGTAATAGGCGGACAACTGATGACCGCCCTGTTCTTTGAGGCGGAACAACGCCACTGAGCTGTCTACGCCTCCCGAAAGAAGCACTGCCGTTTTCATGAAATTTCCTCGTCCTGGTATACCGGAAACTCCTCTTTTCGACAAGAAAGGCCTCCCTCGTGTGACAAGATTCTTTCAGGCAGTTTGCCTTGTCCAGCAACCTTCCAGTATACTGACTTTATGAATTCTGAACCCGTTGGTTTATCGGATCTCGCCGTCTTTGCCCCCCAGTCTCGCCTCTCGATTGCCACGCTGGCCGCAAAGCGGATTCAAGAGAACCCCGACTTGCAAAAACACCTCGATCGAGCGCTAGCCACTACAGGCCAGCAGGCGATGCGCTTTCCTCAACTATGGGAAGACACCATCACCCTGGGTGCCGAAGCCCTGCGGACTCTACTTTCGCGAAAATCCGAAACTCAGCGCTTGGGCCTTCGCTACTTAACAATGGGTACCGAAACCTCGGTAGATATGAGTAAAGCTGGGTCCAGTTACCTTCAGGGGCTGATGGCTAAAACAGACTTTCCCCTGCCAGCAAACCTTGCCAGCTTTCAAGTCCAGCAGGCCTGCGCGGGAGGCTCATTGGCGGCCTTAACGCTATCGGGATCGCTCAAAGCTTTTGGGCATTTCGGCGACTCAGCCGTGGTTGTCACCTCGGACATTGCCCGCTACACAGCCCCCTCAACCGCCGAAGTGACGCAAGGAGCGGGAGCAACGGCCCTTTGGCTTGAAACATCCCCTCAGCTGTTAGAATTTGATCTGGATTCGGTGGGACTGTTCAGTAAAGATGTAGACGATTTTTTTCGGCCCTTGGGAAGTACAACCGCCAAGGTGCGGGGTGGATTCTCGCTGGCCTGCTATCATGAGGCGTTTTTAGAAGCTTTTGCCGACCACTGCCGACGAGCAGGGGTGTCACCCCAACAAGAGCTGGCTAGCATCGACGCCTTCTGCCTGCACGTTCCCTATGCGCAAATGCCAGTGGGGGCCCTTGAAAAGCTCTTTACCATTCATACGTCATATTCGGCTGACCAAATCCGCGAACACTTAACCCAGTGCGGCTTTTTTGAATCGTTGGTGCCCGCTGCGCAAATCGGCAATTTGTACACCGGTAGCTTGTGGCTGTCGTTGGCGTGGTCTTTGCACGAACGCTCCCAAGTCTGGGGTTCTCGACTGGCCGGTAAAAAATACCTTTTGGCCAGCTACGGCTCGGGAAACACCATGGCCGTCTGGACTGCCAAAGTCGCTGCCCGAGCCAAGGCGGTTAT
>JABEVK010000035.1 GCA_013044245.1 Spirochaetales bacterium
CCAAGAAAAGTCTTTCCTTTTGGTCGACAACAATTCCTGAACCCTTGGCTTTTTGACGAAGTTCAAACCAATTCGCTGGGGTCAGATTTTCACCAAAGTCCGGCTGGCTCCAAAACAGCTCAGGGGTCTCATGGGGACCCAGAAGGGCTATGGCACGAAAACTCGCACCCCCTTCGGCCCAATGTTTCAAGAGTTCCAGCGTTGCAGGACTTTTAAGCGTCGGGTCAAACGTCGAAAGCATTAAGCCTAACTGGTTCAAGTTGACCTGACGGCGGTCAAGAAAATCAGAAAGTTCCTGTGTGCATCCCCTGGCCGCCAGCAAGAGCTGTTCCTTCTCTCGACGCTCAAAAGCCATCAGGACAAGAACAGATAACAGGAAGAACCCACCGAGAAAGACTCCGAGAAGCTGAAATAAGACCCTTGAAATGACTGAGCGAAACGTTGGAAGCGCCACATCCCCATTGTAAGCCCAAAAATTCAGCTTTTGCTGAAATTTACGTATATTCTTGGCTATGGAGCTCACTGTCCGTCTTGATCAGCGCATGGCCGACATCCCCCGCGAAGCCTGGTCTGTGCTCACGGCCCCTCATTACACCCCCATTTTAGAATGGACTTGGTTAGATCTGTTAGAAAGGTCAGGCAGTATTGCCCCCGAACACGGTTGGGAAGGTCGCCACCTGACCTTGTGGCGAGGCAAGGACCTCGTTGCCGGGGCACCTCTTTACAAAAAGAGTCATAGCTGGGGAGAGTTTGTCTATGATTTCGCCTTTGCAGATTTTGCCAACCGCCATGGGGGACGTTGGTACCCCAAACTCGTGGGAATGAGCCCGGCCACCCCGTCGATAGGCTGGCAAGTTCTTACGGCTCCCGGAGAAAACACTGAGGCTTTGACCACCCGGTGGCTTGAAGAAGCCGAAAAACTTGCACAAAGAGAGCAAGCAGCGAGTCTGCAGTTCAACTTTGTTGCTCCCCGTTGGGCTGAAACACTCTTGAAGCGAGATCCGAGCTGGTACCATTGGAGCCACCAAAGTTTTCTTTGGACAAACCGAAGCCTGACCAGCTTCGAGGATTACCTGGGCTGTTTTGACAAAAATCAGCGACGCAATATCCGTCGTGAAATTGAGGGTTTTGAGCGTCAGGGGTACAGAACCCAATTGATTGAAGGGCCAGACATTCCCGAAGACTGGTTTTCGCTGATGGGGTCTCTGTACGACAAAACCAACGCCCAATTTGGTCCCTGGGCCGCCCGCTTTTTGGAGCCAGCCTTTTTTGAAGGTTTAGACGCCCTACGCCCTTTTTTGTTATTTGCCGCAACCTTTCGCGACCCCGACCCCCAACCGCAGGCCCTGAGCTTTCTTTTGCGTAATGGCCAGCGAATTATTGGTCGGTATTGGGGCGAAGTGGAACACGTAGACCTTCAGTACTTTAATATCTGCTACTACGCTCCCCTTCGCTGGGCCATAGAACACGGAATTTCATCCTTTGACCCAGGAGCGGGCAGTCCCCTCAAGGTTCGTAGAGGATTTGAATCTGAGGTACACTACAGCCTTCACCGATTTTTTGACCCTGCCAGCGAGGAGCTGTTCAAATGGTACATCGATGAGGTGAACCGTGAAGAGGAACAGCGTGTTCAAGAACTCAATGAAGCTGTACCGTTCCGTCAAGGCGGGCTGTGGAAGGGGCTCTAGGCTTTTCGGTCTTGACCTGGCCAGGGCTTTCCCGATAGGAAAAGGAAGGAGTCGATTGATGAGTACAAAAAGTTCCGGTGTTCCTAACCTTGTGCCCTTGGTTTGGTCAACACTCTTTGCGGCTTTGATTGCCGCCGGAGCGCTGTTGTCGGTACCGCTAGGGGGAATCCCCTTTGTTTTAAGCAATTTTTTTGTTCTTTTGGCTGGCTTGGTCTTGGGACCTTTCTGGGGAGCCGTTTCTGTCCTTCTCTACCTGATAATCGGCGGCTTGGGCCTCCCCGTTTTTTCAGGCGGAACCGGAGGCTTGACCATACTCTTTGGCCCTCATGCGGGTTTTTTGTTCGGCTTTCTTTTAGCGGCCGTCCTCACAGGGCTGGTGCGGGATAAAAACGGCCAATCGCTGGCACGCAATGGCCTTGCGGTTTTACTGGGGATTATTGCCATCTACGCCCTTGGCATTCCCTTTTACGCGTTTACCGCCGGCACGCCTCTGCTCCCCACGGCGGCGAGTATGCTTCCTCTCTTTGTGGGCGACCTCATTAAAGGGGCCCTCGTGTTGGTTTTGACCAGAACGCTGTTCCAAGGCTTGCCACTTTTACGCAAAACCGCCCAACGACCCCGAGAATGAAAGCCTTAGAACTTCACATCCCCACTGTTGAAGCCCATCACCTCGTTCACACCTTTGACGATGGCCATCGCGGTCTCGATGATGTAAGTCTTGTCTTTCTTCCTGGCAGTTTCACCGTTATGGCCGGGGCCAATGGCAGTGGAAAAACCCTTTTTCTTAAGCACTTAGTCGGGCTTGAGCTCCCTGATAGCGGTGAGGTCCGTCTTGATGGGCTACCAGCCCATCGCCATTGGACAAAAAGCCGTGCGTACTTTGGGTTGACCTTTCAAGATGCTGATGCCCAAATTCTAGGAACCACGGTTGAAGAAGACGTGGCGTTTGGCCCTCACCAGCTGGGGTTATCATCCTGTGAGGTTCAAGAACGAACACAACAAGCCCTGCAGATATGCGGATTATCAGGTCGAGAAAAAGCATTAACCGCCGTGTTGTCAGGCGGTGAAAAACGCCGTCTCAACCTGGCGGCAGTCTTGGCCCTCAAGCCTGGCATTTTGTTGCTCGATGAACCATTTTCTGGTTTGGACTGGCCGGGCGTCCAAGCGTTTCTATCAGTTTTATTAACACTTCATAAAGAAGGTAGAAGTATTATTTTGGTCACACACGATGTCGAAAAGTGTTTGGCCCACGCCCAGCGCCTGGTACTTTGGAAAGACGGGAAAATTCTTTCAGATAGTACACCGGTTCTTGGTTGGGAAAGCCTCCCTCAAGCGGGAGTCTTTAGGCCGCCCATTGTCGCCCAACAAATCCCGGAACTGACATGGCTAAGGTCGCCCAGCTAAGATGGGACGTCCCCTTCTGTTTCACTATCAGCCACGTTCCGATTTTTTGAGCCGATTGCCGGCCCTAAGCAAGCTAGTCGGGGCCCTGAGCTTTTCGTTCGTGGTGACCCAAGGCCCTTTTTGGGTACTGGCTCCCTCCAGTCTTCTTTTGGCTGCCCTCTGGGTAGGAATTCGAGCACCCCTTTCGGCACTGTGGCGCCCCGTTCCCGTTCTGCTCGTCCTCGGCATCCTAAGTCTGAGTCCTCTCCTTGGTGGGTCCCCTCCCCGGCTCGTCTTGGTTCACGCTGGGATTCAAACCCTTCGTGTCGCCCTTCTTTTTGAAGCGGGACACCTTTTAACTTTGACCACTAGCCCTGGTCAAATCGCCCAAGCAGTACGCCAACTGGCTCGTCCCTGGGGAAGGCTCAAAGCATTACAAGCCGCCGCTCTAGTATCGTTAACCATAAGCGCCATCCCTGGCATTCTCGACCGGGCCGCTGGCGTGAAAGACGCCGCTCTTCTTCGGGGGGTAAAGCCTCGCCCCTCGCTGATCATGGTCAACCTCTGGACGATCGTTCTTTTGCGGGTTCTGTTAACCCGCGGCGCCGAAACCGCGCAGGCTCTGGAACTAAGAGGCTGGGGAGGATCAAGTTCATGAAACGGAATCACTGGGGCACTATCTCGTTGCTAGTAGCGGCCCTGGGTTGGCTATTTGTTCGCTTTCAGCCCTGGTGGCCTACTAAAGACCAGACCTTTCCCAACCTGTGGCAATTGGCCGACGCTTTATTTTCTTCGGCTCTCGTAGGGGGTCTCGCAGACTGGTTTGCGGTGACGGCCCTCTTTCGCCGGCCGTTAGGACTCCCCTTGCCACACGTTGATGTTCTCAGAAGACGCAAGAACGACGTTGCTAAGGCGGTTCCGCACTTTGTGGCACAACTTCTTACTCCCGAACTTTTGACCGCCGAGCTCGAAAAAATCGATTTTGTGGGGCTTCTTGATAGCAACTGGCATCATCTTGAGCGTTTTGATGCCCCCTCCACAGTTTCGCGATTACTTCGTCACGGGCTAGAGGCAGGCTGGGACCGTACGGCTGGTACCGCCGTGGCAGGAATTCTGAAAGAGGCTGTCCAGAAGAACCGCTCCACATTGACGGCATACCTCACGGATTTAATTCGACGAAACGCCGGCTGGAAGGCCCTGTTCCTGGGGTCAGGAACGATCGATAAGTTTCTTGAAACTGGACTGACCGAGCTGACGCGTCTGCAAAACGATTTTGGCCACCCTCTACGCGAATTTTTTCGTCAAACCCTCGTTTTGTATGCCTTTGACTTGACCTTACCGTCTTCGGAAGGGCGTCAAACCCTCGAAAAGTTATTTCACGATAGTTTAGCCGACGAGGAACTGAAGGCCTCAGGACTAAAGATTCTTGCCCAGGGACTCGAAGCCCCCTCGGACCATCCTGAGGTTTTGAACAAAGCCATTGGTCGTTGGCTGGGATTAGCTATCGAACGAACCAAGGCTCTCGAGCATACCGCCAAAGCCGTAGGGGAACTTTTGACCAAAATCGACCCTGATCTATTCATTCAGCAGGCCGAACGGGCTGTCGGCCAGGACCTGCAATATATTCGCGTCAATGGCGCCGTGGTCGGAGGTCTTGCCGGTGTAGCCCTGTCTTTACTGTCGCATTTAAGAATCCCTTAACACCAGCTCATGGACACAAGCCTCACAACGGGCTAGAATTTTCGTATGAGTTCTTCGACGTTGCCGGCCCCCCTTCCTCAGTTTCTTGCCACTCCATTTTGGGTACCCGCGCCAGACAATGCGGTGCGTTGCCTGGCCTGTTTTCGAGAATGCGTGATTCCCCCCGGAGGAACTGGTTTCTGTCGTGTCCGTGTTAACCAAAAAGGCAAGCTGGTTCGTCCCTATGAGGCAATGCTATCAGCCTGGCAAAACGATCCTATTGAAAAGAAACCATTGTACCATTTTTTACCCGGAAGTCGTGTGATGTCGTTCGGCGGCTGGGGGTGTAACTTTATTTGCCCCTGGTGCCAAAACCACCCTATTTCGCAAAAGCTTCCGCTACCTCACGAATACCGCCCCACCAGTCCCAGCGAACTTGTTCAAATGACCTTGGATGCAGGAGTCCCTTCGCTGGCGATGACCTATAACGAACCGACAGTTGCCATTGAATTTGCTCGGGAAACCTTTTTGCAGGCCCACGAGGCCGGTCTCAAAACCGTTCTCGTCACCAACGGTTCGTTGGGCGCTCGGGGCGTGAGGTTCTTAGCACCCGTCTTGGATGCTGTCAACGTCGATTTAAAAAGTTTCAACACGGAAAAGCTACGAAAAGTCGTCGCCGGCGAGCTTGGGGCTGTCCTCGCAGCCATCGAAACCTTTCGCTCAGAGGGCGTTTGGACCGAAGTGGATACCCTGGTGGTGCCGGACTTTAATGATTCATTGTCAGAACTGAAAGATATCGCGCGCTGGCTAGCGGGCATTGGTCGCTCTACCGTGTGGCATCTGACCCAATATCACCCGGATTACCGGTATCGTCTGCCTCCCGTCCCCGAAAAACGATTATACGAGGCCAGGGATCAAGGTTTCGAAGCCGGCCTAAAGTATATTTATCTCGGTAATCTTGGCGGTGGAAGCCCCGTGAGCGGTCACGACAACACAATCTGCCCCGAGTGCCAGGCCCTTCTTGTCGAACGACCACTAGACTCGACTTTACAGGCCTTTCACGGGCAATGTCAGTGTGGAACGACTATTCCCGGTATTTGGTCATGAACCCCTCGGTACGCCCTGCCTGCGGGGCGGGAAGCTTTTACCCTGCCACTTTTGAAGACCTACAAGTTCTTGTTCATCAAAAGCTTGCGGGGAAGGCCCCTCGAGAACCCCAAAGGTTTCACTGCTTTGCCCTGGCTGTTCCCCATGCCGGGTATCGGTATTCGGCAACCACCGCAGGATATGCTTTTGCCTGGCTAGCAGCACAGCCGCCCCAAGAGCTCTCTTTGTGGGGCCCGAGTCATCACTTTGCCTTTTCGGGCTTGGCGGCCAACCCGTATACGGCTTGGTCCTTACCTGGCAAGGATTTTTCTCAGTTTAGCGTCAAACAGGTGTCTCAAGGTTTTGTTTCCGAGGCGGATTCAAAAACAATTCATCGACCTGAACATTCCTTAGAGGTAGAACTCCCCTTTCTGCGCGAAGTTGCCCCTGAGGCAGTTGTCGATGCGATACTCTTTGGCCAAAGTGATCCTGAATCGGTTCTCAAAGTTCTCTGCCAAGAAAAACCGCCTCTGATTGTTGTTTCAACTGACCTTTCGCACTACCACCTCCTGGACGAAGCCCAGCACCGGGACTTGCAGTACCTTGACGATGTTAGGGCCGGAAGGGTGGGTAAGGTCCTCAAAGGAGAAGCCTGCGGTAGGGTGCCCTTAGCAGCATTAGTGCTTCTTGCGCAACAAAATCATTGGGAATGTCGACTTTTGCACTATGAAACCAGCGCCGCTGCCTCGGGTGACACCTCGTCCGTCGTGGGGTATGCAGCCTTGGTCTGGGGGATAGCATGCTGAGCAACGCCGAAAAGCTCGCCTGTTTGAAGGCCGCTCGTCTGACGATTCGTTTAGAAGGCCCCCTCCAGGACGTTCCCGTTGCAGGCATCCCGACCATATCTGCTTCATGTTTTGTTACGCTAACCCGGAACGGTACCCTTCGCGGTTGCATCGGAACCCTTTGGCCTTATCGTCCCCTGGCCGAGGATATTCAAAGTAACGCCTATGCGGCAGCCTTTGCGGACCCTCGCTTTGCTCCAATCACCCCCGCTGAAGAACCCCAAATAACCATTGAAATCTCATTGTTGACCCTACCCCAACCGTGGAACGGGACTGCTGACGAACTTTTAGCTTGGCAGAGTAAAGAACCGCATGGCATTATTTTGAACTATCACGGACGCCAAGCGACCTTTTTACCCCAAGTGTGGGAACAAATTTCCGGCGAACGCTTTTTTCGCGAGCTGTCACGCAAAGCTGATTGTCCTTTCGATGCCTGGAAGCAAAAAGAAGCCAAGCTTTGGACCTACCAAGTCGAGTCTTTTTCTGAACGCCCTTGATTCTTAGGTCAGATTCTACTTAAATTTAGGTTATGCCCGACCTACCCGAGGATTTTCCGGTTTTTCCCTTTGTTCAGGAGCTCTTTGAGGATCTTTCCCTCACGCTTCCCTCGTTGGGTTGTCGCTTTGAAGGGACTGTTCCCCCTAACGATTTAAGTGCTAAGGCAAGACGCACCCATTTGAAAAATCAACTTTTTCTCTTTTTTGCGGATCTCGCGCAAGGAAGAACTGTCATCACCGTGAAATTTACCCTAGCCAGCGGAAGCGATGGAAGACAGGAATGGTGTTTTTTGGCACCACAAGTTTTTACTCCTGAGTTCGCCCCAGAAAACTTGCCATCGTGGCAACCTGAGTTTCAACGTTTAGTGATGGCAGAAGGAGCAGGCTTTGGGTTTATGCTCCCGCAGGGTACACCGCTTCAAGTGGGGCCTCCTCTCGATTGGCGGGAGCTATTTCGCTTGTATGGCAGTCCTCAGGCTGGTCACGAAATGGTTCAGAATTTTCTTAGGCGCTCTGAAGCCCTCATGAACCAACTAGACGAGGCGGTTAAATCCCAAAATGCTTCTGAGTGCTTTCGCCTAGCCCACACCCTAAAAGGGGCAGCTCGCGGTGTTTACGCC
>JABEVK010000036.1 GCA_013044245.1 Spirochaetales bacterium
AATCTCGCCTCAGCTTTGATCAAAAAAAGCTTGGTGGGTTCGCTTAACGCCCTAATCGAGATCGCCAGCCTTGAGAACCAACGAGACGTTAATTTCTGATGCCCCCATCGAGACGAGATGAACGGGAATTCCTTGCAAGGCCGCAAAGGTCTCGACTAAGAACTTGCCGTCCTTCCACAGATCCTTACCAACGAGTGAAAGGATGGCCATATCAGGTTGAATACGTACGGTACCGAGGGATTCCAGAGCCTGCCGCAAACCATCGAGGTCCTGGCAACTATTGATGGTCATCGACACCGAAACCTCGCTAGTGGCGACAAGATCGACCGAGGTTTCAAACGCATCAAAAATCGAAAAGAGTTTTTTCAAAAACCCGTAGGCCATTAGCATGCGGCCTGAGGTGACAGTAATTAACGTGACACCTTGGCGTCCGGCGATGGCTCGTACCCCCGATAGGGGCGCTTCGGCCTGCACGATGGTTCCCGGATGGGAAGGGTTCTTGGTATTCTTGACCAGAACGGGAATGCCCCGTTCAACGGCGGGCTGAATTGTCGCCGGGTGTACAACTTTGGCACCAAAGAAGGCCAACTCGGCGGCCTCGGCGTACGTCATCACCGGAATCGAACGGGCAGTCGGAACTTTACGAGGATCAGTGGTCATTATGCCGTTGACGTCGGTCCAGATTTCAATCCTTTGGGCTTGTACGGCCGCTCCAAACAGCGAGGCCGAGTAGTCAGAACCGCCTCGCCCTAAGGTGGTAGCCACCCCGTGGACTGTTGCCCCAATAAAACCCTGAAGAATATAGACGATACCTGGTTCGGGAGTTAAAACAGCCGAAACCTTGGCCTGGGTCTCAGGCCATAAGACCCCTGCTTCGCCAAACCGGTCATCGGTGACCAACAATTTTCGAGCGTCCATGAGGTGAGACGAAAGACCTGCTTGCAAAGCCAGGCCGTGCAACAGAGCAGTCGAAAGTAATTCTCCCGAGCCTAACAGCGCGTCCGAGACACGCGGTGAGCAATCTCCGAGTAAAAAGCTTCCTTTGACGAGTGTCCGCATATCTCGGAACACGGCCTTGAGGGCGTCTGAGGCAATATCGCGGGCTTTTGCTGTCAAGGCGTCAAGAACGCGGGTATGTCGCTCTTCGAGGGCATTTAACAGCGTCTCGGCCGTGGCACGGTCCTCAGCTTTAACGGCATGAATCAGCTCAATCAGGGTGTTTGTCACACCGGCCATAGCCGAGCTGACAAGAATCAATCCTGTCTCCCGATGGGGCGTGATGATCTCTAAGACCTGCTTCATTGCCTCGGTGTCTTGCACCGAAGTTCCGCCAAATTTAAAAACGACCATGGCCACCACCCTAAAAGAAAGGTTTTTTCCTGTCAAGGAAGCTCAAGGAATTGGCCGATCGTGCTTTTTTTGGTAGTGTGAGTAGCGGGGGCATTATGAAGGACTCGGATTTTTCAGTGGTCGAGGCGGCTCAATACTTGCTGGC
This sequence comes from Spirochaetales bacterium, assembly GCA_013044245.1. Classification (GTDB taxonomy): domain Bacteria; phylum Spirochaetota; class Spirochaetia; order JABEVK01; family JABEVK01; genus JABEVK01. Next base: position 1,496 of record JABEVK010000036.1, read on the forward strand.
TCGTACCTCTTACCGGCCATCGCTGGCCTTGGTCTTGGGCTCAGGGCTCTCAGAGGTAGGACAAGCCTTTGACGGTCAAGAGTTTTCGTATTCCGAGATACCAGGGATGCCTCGCTCGACGGTAGCTGGTCATCGGGGACTGCTCAAAATTGGTCCCAAGACTCTGGTGTTTCAGGGACGGTTTCACCACTACGAGGGCTACTCGTTTCATACGGCAGCCTTTCCCGCTTTTTTAGCCCACCGCTTGGGGGTGTCAACCATCCTTTTGACCAATGCCGCCGGCGGTATTCACACCTCGTACCATCCCGGCGACTTGGTACTGATCCGCGATCATATCAACCTGATGGGGGGAAACCCCATGCTAGGTCCCCATGACCCCTCCTTTGGTCCCCGATTCTTTGATATGACCGAGGCCTACAGTGCAAGCCTCCGCACTCAGCTACAAAATTTGGCCAGTATGCTTTGGGGACAACGCTTAGCTGAAGGCGTTTACGCCGGACTTTCGGGCCCTAATTACGAAACTCCGGCTGAAATACGCTTTCTTAAAACGATTGGCGCAGATTTGGTGGGAATGTCGACAGTGCCCGAAGCCTTGGCGGCTCGTTCGTGCGGGTTAACTTTGGCAGGACTTTCAGTGGTCACCAACTTAGCGGCGGGACTTTCGGCCAAGCCTTTGAACCATACTGAAGTGGAACAGGCCGGTAAGGATGCTCAAGTGGCCTTGGCCCAGCTTTTGACGGCTTGGGCGGCGACGCCGGCATGAGGGCCGGAGAACGCTTTACCGATGAAGCGTTGGCAAAAATCCGCCACGAACTTCGCCAGGCCCAGGGGCGTGAGGTCTTGTTTATCGGTCATCTCGGCGAGGATCAACGAATTGCCCGGGTAGAGGTGGGTGCTAGGGGCACCGCCGAAGAAGTCCCGGCTCTGTATCCTCATATGGAACGGGGTGATGTTGTGATTCATAATCATCCTTCGGGCCTCTTAGAACCCAGCCGACCAGACCTTTCAGTAGCAAATACCTTGGGGCAACAGGGGATTGGCTTTTGGATCATCGATAACGCGGCCGAAAAAGTCTACGCGGTCAGCGAGCCGGTCATCCCCCGAGAAATTCAAACCCTCCTGTATGAAGAAGCCGTTAGTTCCCTGCTCCTGGGGGGAGCTTTTTCTCGACTCTTGCCATCGTATGAAGCCCGTGAGCAGCAGTTGGAACTTTTGAAGCTGTTTGTTCGGGGCTTAAACGAAGACGGTGTTGTGGTCGCTCAGGCCGGAACGGGGGTGGGTAAGTCGTTTGCCTACTTGTTACCCGCTGTGTTGTGGGCACAACGTAATGCTGAAAAGCTTGTGATTGCCACGGCGACGATTAACCTTCAGCAACAGCTGTTTGAAAAGGACCTTCCGTTTGTTCAAAAAGCGTTGGGAACGAAACTTAAAACCGTTTTAGTCAAAGGACGGCGGAATTACGTCTGCCCACACCGCCTGGCAGAAGAACTTCGTGACCCGGCGGACCTTCAGAGTGTGGGGGAGCTGACCCGTCTGGCGGATTGGGCGGCTCAATCGCGAACGGGGGCCTTTCAAGAATTGACCAGTCCCCCATCAGAAGATCTTTGGAGCCGTGTTTGCAGTGACGTGGATGCGTGTTCTGGGGTGCGTTGTGCCCAGGCCGAAAGCTGTTTTTTGGCCAAAGCACGAAAAGAAGCCTCGGCGGCCTCGATTTTGGTCGCCAACCATCATCTTTTGTTTGCGGATTTAGCTTTACGCGTAGAAGGACTTGGCTTTGAAACCGCCGCCGTGATGCCGCCGTTTCAGCGGTTGATCTTCGATGAGGCTCATAGCCTTGAAAAAAGCGCTACCAGCTACTTTTCGGGCGAGTTTGCTAGGCCTTTGCTTCAAAAGCAGTTAAATCGACTGTATCGCAAAAGACGGGGCGCTGAGCTTGGTTTGATACCCCCGCTGAGAGGATTGTTCACGCAAAACTTAAACCTCGGGGAAATCCCGGGGCTGATTTCTGCCTTAACCACACAGCTTGAAGCCACCGATCGCTTGTTAGCCGAAGCCTTGGGCAACGAATCCTCGTTGCGTCTTACCAAAGAGCAGAGCGCGTGGTGGCAAGAAACCATGGTACCGTCCGTCTATAGCCTACAAAAGCCGCTGAGTAAAATCTTGCATCTTTGTGATGACTTAGCCGAGGCTTGGGAGGACCAAGAGGAACGACCTTCCGAGGTCCAAGAACTCAAAACAACTCTACGCCGACTCGAAGGTTTGGCTCAGATGTTGGATCGTTTTAAAAATTGGGATGGCCTAGCCCAAGACATCTTTTGGTTTCAAAAAGGTCGAGATGCCCTAGGTCAAACTTTTATTACCTGGACGGTGTCACCGCTGAGTGTGCGTCAAGTTTTTCAAGACGCTGTCTTTAAGCCCTTTTCGACCGTCATGTTTACCTCGGCAACTCTGGCCGTGCAAGGCAAGTTTACCTACTGGGGCGGCCGTTTAGGGCTTGACCTTGTACCTCCCCAGCGGCGGCTTTTAGGATTATTTCCTTCGCCCTACGATTATTCCTCGCGCGTGGTTGTCGGTATTCCTGCCGATTTTCCGCCGCCGGACAGTGAGGCTTTTACCCCTGCCGTTGCCGAATACCTCAGTAGTCTGTTAACGGCGTGTGGCGGTAGTGCGCTGGTACTCTTTACCTCGTATGATGCGCTGAACAAAGCCTATACCGCCGTAAGACCTGCGCTGGTCGAGGCGGGGATTCCCGTCTACCGCCAGGGCGACGAAGACCGCTCCCGGTTGCTAGAACGCTTTAAGCGCGAAGTGTCGAGTGTGCTCATGGCTACGGATAGCTTTTGGGAGGGTATCGACAGCCCTGGCGAAACCCTTAGCCTGGTCGTCATGGTTCGCTTACCCTTCCGAGTTCCTAGTGAACCCGTGCTCGCCGCCCGTTTAGAAGCCCTTAAACGCTCGGGAGCGGATGCCTTCATGTCCTACAGTCTGCCCGAAGCTGTAATGAAATTCCAGCAGGGTTTTGGCCGCTTGATTCGGCATTCTGCTGACTACGGGGCCATTGTTGTTCTGGATAACCGTCTGGTGAACAAGGCGTACGGGCAAGCCTTTTTGGCCTCGGTACCCGAAACTCCGCGTTGGGTTTTGCCGCGCCGTGAGCTCACACCCCGAATCGCAGAATTCTTAGACCAGTGGCGGAAACGAGAAAGGCCCTTGCCCAAGGGTGCAAAAATCGAGTACGGTAGCACCACGCAAGAGGAAGAGGGTTATGGGTATTCGGGGTGAAGTCTTTTCTACCAAAACATCGACGGGAAAGCGGACATATTTCTTTAACATTAAAGAAAACCGCCATGGCGACCTGTTTCTTAACATGGTAGAAAGTAAAAAACAGGTTGATAGTTCCTTCGAGCGTCATTCTATGGTCGTCTTTGAAGAGGATCTGGAAACCTTTTTGGATGGCTTAAATCAAGCTGTAGCGTTTTTGAAAGCTGAAAAGAAGGTTGCCAAGCCCGCTAGCGACCGCCCTGTTCGTTACCGAGCTGTCGTTCGTGACCGAGATCGAGATCGCGAGGATGTTCAAGACCGCAACCACGAATAAGGTCCTTGTAAACCACTTTTCGACCTACACAATTTTCCAATGAAAACTTTTGCGGTGAATGACCGACGGTCCATGCTGAACTAGAGCTTGCCGGTGGGCGGCCGTGGGGTACCCTTTGTGAATTTCAAAGCCATACCGATCATCCAACCATGACCAGCGGAGCATCCAGTGATCGCGGGCCACTTTGGCCACGATCGAAGCCGCACTAATACACGAGACTAAAGCATCACCTCGGACAACGGCTTCGCCGGGAATGGGCAACCCCGGCCATTGATTGCCATCCACGTAGGCATAATCAGCAGAACACCCCATAGCTTCATAAGCACGACGCATCGCCAAAAGGCTGGCTTGCAAAATGTTAAGGCGATCAATTTCTTCAGGCCAGCTCCACCCAATTCCGACTTGAGCTTGAGTAAGAATGAGCTTAAAGGCCCGTTCGCGAGCTTTTTCGGACAAGGTCTTACTATCAGCGACTTCGTCAACGGGAAATTGAGCACCTAAGATAACACAGGCTGCTGTTACGGGACCTGCCAAGGGCCCTCGACCTGCCTCATCCAGACCACAGATGATCTTTTCTGTGCGCTCCATAATCACCGCCTTTGTCTCTAACCTTGCGTTTTTCTTCGCTGAATGTTAATGTTAACCAGAAAATTGTTCTTGTGCCCAGGGGTCATCTTTGTTTTTGAAAAGTATGGAGATCTTTGGCTTCAAGTCGTTTGCGGACCGTAGCCGGATCGAATTTACGCCGGGAATTACTGCCCTGCTCGGCCCCAACGGCTGCGGCAAGAGCAATGTTGTAGATGCTCTCAAATGGGTGCTCGGCGAGCAGGGTAGCCGTTCCTTGCGCGCTGATAAGATGGAAGACCTCATCTTTAACGGAACTGAGTCGCGAAAGGCCCTGGCGGTTGCCGAAGTCAGCCTTACCCTTTCGAATGAAACCCGTGTTCTTGACCTTGATGTCGCTGAAATTTGTGTCAAACGGCGTCTGTACCGCTCAGGCGAAAGCGAATACTTTATCAATGAAACCCCTGTCAAGCTCAAAGAGGTTCGAGAACTGTTTTATGATACTGGGGTAGGTAAGTCAGCCTATTCTGTGATGGAGCAGGGACGGATCGATCAAATTTTGTCGACGAAACCCGAAGAACGGCGGTACCTGTTTGAAGAGGCCGCAGGCATTACCAAAACCCGCATGCGTGGCCAAGAAGCGGAACGCAAGTTAGAAAAAACTGAAGAGAACCTCCGTCAGCTTGAAGGAATTCTTGCCGAGATTCGTCGAACGCGCGAAGGCCTACAAAAGCAAGCCGAAAAGACTAAGGCTTACCGTGCCCTCAGGCAAGATATTTTTGAGCTTGAAAAACGGCAACAACTGCGCAAGCTCAAGGAGCTTACCACCAGCCGTGCGCTTTGGACTCAAAAGCTCGAAGAAAAGCAAGTTCAACGAACGGACACGCAAAACGGTTTGGAAGAACTCAACCGAACCCTTGAAGTGGGGTTAAAAGAAGTTTCCGGCTGGGAAGAACAGCTGGTGGCAGGTCAAAAACAGCTTTATGGGCTGGACCTCGAAAAATCCTCGATTCAAAACCAGGTAAAGGTTCAACAAGAGCGCCGCTCTCACCACGAGAATCAGTTGGCATTGACTGAAAGCCGGGCCAAAACCTTTGCCGAACGCCTAAGTGCCCTACAAGGAGAAATTCAAGAAAAGCTGGCTCAAAAGCACCTCAGGGATCAAGAACTCGCGGCTTGCCAAGACAATATCACGCTCTTTGAGCGAAATATTGAAACCGCGAAGCTGGAGCTGGTGGCTCTGGCGCAAAAGATTCAAGATGCTGAGCTGACCCTAACCAACGAAACACAAACGGAACGGCAGTTACTTAACGAGTTAGGCGCTGTTACTGATCGCTTGGTAGAAGAGCTTGAAGTGGGCCTTCAGTCGGCCCCGGACAGCGCACAGTTATCGAGTTGGGCGCAGTTGGTTGATCAGCGGCTGGGCAATGCCCTCATTCAAACCAACGGTCGTGCCGCACTCCTGGCCGATGTTCTGTCGGTTCGTTCATGGCCTGACGATGCTCCTTGGGCTTTTTTAGAAAAGGTGGCCCAAAGCTGGCAGGAACTTGCCACCCTTTTAAGCGGCCTCCAGGAGCAGTGGGTTCGGTATCGGGATTCCGTGCCGAGTTTTTTGCAGGAGTTTTTGGCCCCCGAAGGCATTGTTACGCAAAAACGGTCCCTTGAAGGAAAAATCGATGCCAGCCGACAGCGGGCGGTAGATGCCCAGAACGAGATGGTGGCCCACCGTGCCCAAGCGGCCCGCCTCTCCGGGCAAGTCGAAGAGTACCGACAGAGCCTCGAAGAACTAAAAATCCGGCAAGGCACGATGAGCGCTCAGGCTCAAGCAGGGGAAACGGCCTTAGCGGAACTCTACCAACGAGTTCAGGAGCAAGAGTGGAGCCGTCAAGAAAATGAGCGTGATCAAGAGGAACACCGCGAGCGGATACGGCTGATCGATACCCATCTGGAGGGGCTAAAGACCCAAGAAGCCGAGCTCGCGCGTCAAGATAATGTCCTAAGGGGCGATACTGACAAGCTGGACGTCGCGATCCGTGAAAAGAATCAACAAATGCTGGGCTTGGAACGAGGCATCAAGCAAAAAATGAATCAACTGGCGGACTTTCAACGCGAGGTGGAGCGGTTTCAAGTGCACAAGGCCCAGCTTGATATCGAGATTCAGGCCGTGTTGGATCACTTTCGCGATAAGCATTCCGTGGATCTTGCAGAGTCGCTGTCGACGCTGGATAGCCTGGACGACGCTGATGAAAAGGATCAGTGGAACGACAAGAAAGAGGCTTTGAAAGCGTTGGGTCAGGTTAACCTCATGGCGGTCGAAGAGTTTGCCGAGGTGGATGAACGTTACCGCTTTTTGACTTCGCAGTCCGAAGACCTTAAAAAAGCCCGCGAAGACCTGAATCAAGTGACCAAAGAAATTCACCGAGAAAGTGTCTTGCTGTTTGAAAAAACCTTCCATGAGATTCAAACGCAGTTTCACCAGGTCTTTCGTCGGTTATTCGGCGGCGGCCGTGCCGAGTTGCGCTTAAGTGATCCGGCTCATCCCCTGGAATCCGGTATTGATCTTTTTTGTCAGCCCCCGGGAAAAAAGCTAGAAAGCATTAGTCTGCTGTCGGGGGGTGAAAAATCTATGACGGCAGTGGCCCTCTTGTTTGCTACCTTTCAAGTCAAACCCTCGCCGTTTTGTCTTTTGGATGAAATTGACGCCGCCTTGGATGAAGCCAATGTGGACCGCTTTGTCAACATTCTCTTCGAGTTTGCCAAAACCTCGCAATTCATTGTCATCTCTCATAATAAAAAAACTGCGGCGGGTGCCTCGACGATGATCGGTGTTACGATGGAAGAACCCGGCATCTCTAAGATTATTGCCCTTCGACTGTCTTCGGGTGAAGCACAAGAGGCTCAGTCATGAGGCGGAGGGTAAGCCGATGAGGTTCGAGAAAAAAAAGCTGATTCAACCGCGAGAATGGCGGATTTTTTGGCTCGTTTCGGGGGGCTTATCGTTGCTTGCGGCTCTTGTGACCGTCTTGGTGGTGATTTTAGGAAAACCCACCGTGCCGGATAATCTTTTGCCCTCGCAGAGTCCTTTTCGCTCCGATGTGGCTTCGACTATTCCCAAGGAACTCTTTTTAAATGATTTTCGGTTTGCCCAACCGGGTGGAAGTTGGTTGTCAGGTCCTTGGAATAGCCCTTCGGATCAGGGCCTGAACAGCATCAGTCAACGCCTCAAAAAGTACTGGATTCCTCCTGCTGGGTTGAACTTGCTTCATTTGCCCGAAAAGAACAATCAGCAAATTCATAACCTTTTGAATGAGGCTCCCTGATGCGTGCTCAAGGCCTGGGTGTCCTTGCCGCACTTTTGATGGCCTCGTGCTCGACGGTAGCGTTGACAACGACGCCCAGGACGACTCCTGAGCCTTCGCACCCGGTTCAATTTGAAACGACCCCTCAACGGCCGCCTTTGACACCGGTTCTTGTTGACCCCCCACCGGTCGAGTTACCCAAACACTACCTGTTGACGCCCCAACACGCCCCGTTTGTTCTGGGGTTGCTCTCCCCACCGCCTGCTCAACCCTTTTTGCCCCCCATATTGCCGTTACAGTCCCCAGCACCGTCTCAAGGCACCCCCTCAACGTCGACAGCCTCGGGCCAAGGGGCCTTGCCATCGCCTTCACCGGCACCTAGTCCGTCGCCGGCACCAAACCAAAAAAGCGCCACCTGGGTACCAGCTCAGCCGGTTTTACCAGCACCTTCAGGGCCTCCCGCCGAAACAGCGCCGAGTTTGCTTCCTAGCACTCCGCAGGCCTCGGGGGATGTCAAACCTCAAAACATCACTGCTCACGCAGGCGAGGATGTTTTTGTGCAATTCGCCAAGACCAACTGGGTGTACCTTGACCCCTCGAGGCAGCAAAAAGAGGTGGGTTTTCTTGAAAGCCGGAGGGAGGCCAAGGGGACTAGTTTTCTCTTTCGGCCGCAAAAACCAGGGGAATGGAGTCTGGTCTTTCAG